>JAVHOR010000097.1:0-9583 GCA_036170175.1 Patescibacteria group bacterium
GGGTGAATATTATCACTTGTATCTCAAGCTATAATTACAACTATAATCAAAATTACAACTATAATTACAACTATAATCATAATGATAACTATCAATATGTTCCAAATCCCACATATACGAATACCGACAATAGATACCGTAGAGGAACATATGTTTTTGGGAACACATCTCAGATAGTTCGATCTTTGTATAATATCTCAAATGGTGTTCAGATGAACTTCACAAGTCCAGATTATACTACAATGTTATTCCTTCAAAGGTTTTCTTTTACAAGTATCTTCTCATATCTCTCAGGAATCTCCATTAGTCAATCAAATGTCTCTTGAGGTACTCAAGTGACAGTGACAGCTGGAAGTACCTCCACGATCCAAGAGATACAAAATATCGGATATGCACTCGTGTATCAATAAAATTGGTTCATAAGATTTCATTCTAAAAAATAAATATCTTATTTCTTATCTTCTATATATGAACAAGATTTCTCATTCCAGAAGGCTTCTCGAATCTAAGAAGTATTTTCTCTTATTTTGAATTTTTTTCACTCTTCTCTTTTTTGCATTTTTCTTTTTTTATAAGTCATGAGTTCCAAGTGGGACTTCATCGATATATGAATATCTGAGAAAATACGGTATATATGTACCTCTTGCGATAGGTGCTCTCTCTATAGTGAAGTCATATGTTCTTCTTTTTATTACATATGTCTTGAGGATAAATTTCTTTATTACAAAGATTGTCATTTATTTTCTTATATATGGTTTTTGGCTTACTCTTGGGGTGCAACTTAGATATTTTGAGCCACGGTACACAGATATCGCCATTGTCTTGATTGATACATATTCTCTTCCTCTTCTTCTTGCTTCAGGGATTACTCTTTCTGGAGTTTTTTTATTCTCATTTTTTAAGAAAAAATCAGTGGATACAAAATAAACTGATTCCTTATTTATATTTTAAGATCCATTAAGTATGCCTAAACTCATTTATTGGCTTCCTATTCCACTCATGTTTTTTTCTGGATGTAGTCTCCTCACGGAGATAGGGAATATGATGTGTGATATCATGCCTGATAGCGATCATTGTCATCAATTCACTGCTGTTCAGAGTTGATCTCCCGCAGCTTGCGAAGAGATAAAATGAACCAAGTTCAAGGATACCTGAAGCAATCCTCCACGAGATAAGTGTTATCTTCAAGTTGCTGTTAACAAAGGGGATTATACGATCTGTAATAATATCAAGTGATGATTGATGTCATATACAAAAGAAGGTTGTATCGGTGATGTTGGATCGAAGATGCTCAGTGATGCTGTCAATGCGGACGATGTGAATGGCTGTACCGCTCTCAAAAAACTCCCCTCGGCATACCAATCAAATTATAATGATTGCGTGGGAAAGATTGCTACTCCAGAAAAGATAAAAACAGAAGATACAAAAATTGATGATGTTATTGAAGACCTCAAGAAAAATCCAGACGATGCAGATCTCAAGAAGGAGCTCAAGAAACTTAAAGATGATAAACAAGCACGATATTCTATGATGAGCGATGCCCAAAGAGCATCATATTTTAGTGAAAAAAGGGAAGAAATCATGAGTGATATTGAAGACGATGATGTGAAATCTACAATCTCAAAAGAATATACCAAATACCGCGCGAGTGAAGGAAATATCAACAATCTTCTCGATAAGCTTGGAGAAATCACTACAAAACAGAAGATGATCAAACAAATTGATGAAGATGCCAATACTCTTACTGATCAGATAAAAGGACAACTTGATGGTCTTGTAGGAGATAAAAAAGATGCGATTATCTGAGAAATGTGAGAGAGTGCAAAAGCATGGATCGAAAAGAATGGAGGTGATAAGCTCAAATGGTCACTCAAGAATATGGAATGGGCTATGGGAAAATATGAAAAATGAAGTGAAATGTATGAATCTATGAAAGGGAAATACGACAAGCTCAAGTGAACTTATGATGAAGTGATGGGCGTCTATAATCGTGTCGATCAAGTGAATAAAATGCTCGCGGAAGGCAAGATCGATGCTGGAAAGGCAAAGGTACTCAAGTGAGCCGTACTTCTCGATAAAGGTCTCGAATATGCTACATCATATGTTCCAGTATTTGGTAGCACTATCTCAACAGTGAGCAAAGAAACATTTGGTGTGGTTATCGAAGTAGCCAAAAAGAGAGCAGAGAGATCAACAGCACTCGAGAAATGTTTCGATGATCCAGCTAATTGTGAGACAGAGAAAATCAGTGGATACTAATAATAGTGAACCCTCTTCCGAAAATGGAAGAGGTTTTTTATCTATTCTAGATATATAGTATACTCAGTTGCATTTCATTACTTTTCTATTTGTTCCTGTCATGCTGAGGCACGAAGCATCTGCTCTGTATAGAGATAATTTGAGCAGATCCCTCGTTCCTCGGGATGACAAAATGGATGCTTAAATGCAAATCAGTACACTATAAAATATCGGTGAATCAAAATTAGGCAAAGAGGAGATAAAAGATATACTTGGAAAAAAGTGCGTCTTACTCTATTTTCCTATGAAACTCTCATCAATACAGCAACATCTCTCGAAAATGAGCATCTCATTACGGGTTCTTATTGGAGTACTTATTCTCACATTTTTCATCTCGATTGTTTTCTTCGTACATGGAATTACACAAGTACGTCATAAGGGAGTGCACCCACATAACCCTCTAGGTATTATATTTTCTGGAAGTCGACAACCTCTTTGAAACATCCGTGCTGAAGATATAGATTCTATCGATGTATGGATGACATTTTCCTATATCAATTTTACATTTTGACTAAAGGATACTCTTCTCAAAGATGCACTTCATATTGATATTGCCAGCTATCCAAGGCTCTCACTTCAATCCTATATTCGAAAGAAGAAGCTCGATAAGACAACTTTTCTTAAGGAAGTAAAAGACGCTGTTCGTTCTTCATTTCCGATAAATCCACAAAAATAATACGCATGCTTGATTTCTTTCTTTCATTATTTTTGGTGTATCAGTATTGGTTGCTTTTTGGTGTGATGTATATCGCTTCGATTGGCTTCCCAATACCAGCCACTGCACTCATGATTGCAGGATGAGCCTTTTTCGCACAAGGATATTTTAATCTCTCACTCTTATTCTTTTCTGGAACTATCGGATGTATTCTCGGCGATATTTCAGGATATGGACTTTCATACATCTATGGAAAGGGTATTTTTCGTCGTCTTGGACTCAGTAAGATCCTGAACTCCAGCCAATTCACTTCATTCAAGCCTATCTTTATCCGACGAAATATCTTCTCTGTATTTATCACTCGGTTTCTCATCACAGGACTTGGTCCAAGTGTGAATATCCTTGCTGGGATTACCAAGATGAAAAGTCTCACTTTTATCGTGATAGATATAGTAGGTGAGAGTATCTATATCATTCTCAATATCACTATTGGATATACTTTTAGTAGTCAGTGGCAATCTATCCTCGAAATTCTCGAGAGCTTTTCGACGATGCTCATGACTCTCTGTCTCTTAGGTATATTTCTCTATATTTACAGGAAACACCAACTCAAGACGAACCATTTTTTATAAAATGAGATGGTGAGGTTTTTTATATTTGTCTTTCTTTTGTCTTAGCAAAGATAACCTATTTTTATACACTTGGTGAGTAACTATATTTTATCCTACTATCTATGGACTCATCTAACTCTCCCAGCACGAAACCGCTCTATCGCGATACTCAGGTTGTTTGGTATATTCTTGGTATTATAGAAATACTTCTTGCATTTCGTATTGTTCTAAAATTATTAGACGCCAATTCGGCTGCCGGATTTACCAATTTTATCTATAGCACAACTTATGCCTTTGCAGCTCCGTTTCTGAATGTCTTCAGGGTCACACAGATTCAGGGAAGTATCTTTGAATGGACCACACTTTTGGCGATGTTTGTCTACTGGGTAGTTGCCATTGGGATCGTTAGTCTCTTTCTTATGGGGAAAACTGTATCCACGCCAGAAGCTGCAGAAAAACTCAGTGAACAAGAGAGATAAAAGAAATCAAAAAAATACCTCTCCATCATCGGAGGGGGATTTTCTGGTATATTTATGGCAGTCCCACTTAGAATCGAACTAAGGTTCTCAGCTTTGGAGGCTGATGTTCTAACCGCTGAACTATGGGACTAGAGGGCAATCTTCCCTTGTGGAAGAATTGCCTTTTGGATCTATGGAATTTATTACAAGTTGATGAAATTTATCGAGATATTCTGAATACTTCAGTCTACCCTCGTACATATCATTTATTAATCCTTGAAGTTTGGAATCGAAATCTGGAGATAGAGTATTAGATGGCATATCTATAAAAAGCAACAATAGTATCCTTTCCGATAAATTCTCCGACTTTCTGATCTGGATTGACGACAAATGGTTGGGTGAGAAGAGCATTCTCTTCTCGGAATTTTGTCATCTTTCCATCGATGATTTTTTTTAGAATATCTGCTGGCTTGCTTGCATTCTTCAGATCCTGTTGCATGATAGCAAGCTGGATTTCCTTTTCTTTTGCAACAATATCATCTGATATATCAGTAGGAGAGATCACTTGAGGACTTGATGCGACGACGTGCATAGCAACTTGTTTGAGCTTATCAGCGGCAGTACCAGCTTTTGCTACGACGACAGCAGCATTCTTCGCATTTGAGTGGACATAGCTTGCGATCACTTCACCTTCGATCTTTGTGAGAGTGCGAATCTGCATATTCTCACCGACTTTGAGTGTATATTCTGATGCTTTGAGCTCTTCTGCTTTTGCTATTGCTGCTGTATCAGAATCTGAAGACTTACGAATATCAATAAAGTGTCAGAGCATAGACTCGAATACTTCGTTGCGAGCGACAAAGTCAGTCTCACATGATACAACTGCTACATAGGTAGCCCCACCTTCTGTGACGATTTTTATTTTTCCTTCACTGGTCTCATTTCCAGCACGTTTTGCAGCTTTTGAGAGACCCTTCTTGCGAAGAAGATCGATCGCAGCATCCATATCGCCATTCGCTTCGACGAGAGCATTTTTACAGTCAGACATACCGACTCCTGTTCTTTCACGGAGTTCTTTTATCATTTGAGCAGTTACCATATATTTTTGAAAAATTAAGATACAGAAAGAGAGTTTTTATTTTCCTGGAGTGAAGAGATTTGTAATACCAAGTGTTTGGATAAATTTTTCTGCATTCTCATAGAGAAATCCTATTGTGTAATCTTTTCCAGCAAATGCTTGAAGAGCTAAGAAAATAGATGTAATAAAAAGTGCAAGATTTACGAGTGCAAGAATCGGGCTCAGCATCCAAAGAAATGATGTAATAATAGAAAGGAGAATCTCAACAACATTAATTGCGAATCCTTGCTTCATATACTTTACTACAAATGGAGTCTTCACATTCATGAGAAGTGGTACGAAGAACAAAAACGATGCAAGAGCGCCAGCAAGCTTCTCTTGACTTGATGCAGTAGAAGGAGTATCCATAAGAAAAAAAGTGAAAAAATAGAAATCCGAAAAAATTTATATTTCTTTTTGGGAATATATTATTATACCTTTATAGTTTCACTCTTTTCTTTTGTTTCTTTTGTTTCTTCAGTTGCTTTTGGAAGAGGCATCTTTGGAATGAGTTTCTCTGTCTTATTTCCAAGAGGTTTTTTCTCATCTATTTTTCGTGCTTTGATAGAAGACTTGATCTCCCCGAGTATAAATGCAAGAGCCTTTATAGAATTCACATTACATGGAACAAAATAATCAGTCTTATCAATATCACCAGTAGAACCAAGAAGAGCAATAGTCGTGACGCCCATAGTATGGGCTTCAGTCAGAGCAAGATCTTCATAATGACCGTCGATGACAATGACAACATCCGGAGCACGCTTGATATCCTTCACACCGACATATGCAGCTTTAAGTTTCTCTAATTCTTTCATTTTTACAGAAATTTCTTTTTTCGTGAGACCATCGAGAATTCCATTTCCGAGAGATCATTCAAGTTCATTGTAATAGGCAATTCGTTTTTTGATCGTCGCAAAATTCGTGAGAAGTCCTGGTACCCACTTGGAACTTACATAGAAGTGACCTGTAGAAGTAGCAAGAGCCTCGACGAGATCTTTAGTCTGAATCTTTGTACCGACAAAAAGAAGGGTCTTTCCCTTGGAAGTGAGATCCTCAAGGACTGCCTTCACCTCAGCAAGTTTTGCTGCAGTCTTATAAAGATCAAATACATGGATACCGTTCTGAACCCCATAAATATAATCTCGCATTTTTGGAGACCAATATTCACGCTTGTGTCCAATATGGACTGCGTTATCGAGCATACTCTTTATGAGCTCTGCATTTGACATAGAAAAAAATAATAAAAAAATAATCCTTACAGGAACTTTCAGTCAGATACGAAACCCTTAATTTCGTTATTTCCACAAAAGCAGAAATCCCTTCAGATAAGGGAGGAAGTATCCTTGATAAAAAGAAAATCCCAACTCAATCTTTCTTATTCCGAAAGCGAGTCAGGATTATTATAGAGAAAAGAGAGAAAAAGCAAGGGAAAATATATACTAACTCTCACTGAGAACATTAAATCAAGAGATTCTAGCGTCACTGATAACTTGTTGTACGTATTGATAATGTGTCGGGCCTCATACATCTTCTCATTGTATTGCATCAAGTTTGGCAACAGAACGACCGAGTTCAGTTCCTACTAATTTTTCTCAAGGTATATGATCGGTATGTATTCTTGGTATTTCTGAATTTGGCATAAGATATGATTAAGAATAAACGTGTGTTATTATGCATATATAATGCTATAAAGCAAATTTATTTTACTAAAAAACGCATATTTCTTTCGAAGAATAATCAATCATTTCTTTTAGCAAAACTTTTTTTCTTGATTGGCTTTTACTTGCTTTTTCCTCATTTTACATAGAATACTTGCATACAAAAACTGTTCATTTTATTTTTCTCTATAGACTTATACATTATAAAACTATGTCCAAAGAATACGAACTTATCATAGGTCTCGAGACTCATGTCCGAATCAAGTCTCATACAAAAATGTTCTGTAGTTGTCAGAATGCTATCGAGCTTGCAGATGAGCCAAATATCAATGTCTGTCCTATCTGTATGGGATTTCCTGGTATGCTCCCCACTCTTTCCGCATGAGTTATCGATCTTGCTGTTCGGGCTGGACATGCGATGCGAGAGACAATACAAGAGAGAAGTATTTTTGATCGAAAAAGTTATTTCTATCCTGATCTTCCTATGGGATACCAGATCACTCAGCTCTATGAACCAATTGCTATTGGTGGAGAAGTACGAGCAATCGTAGATGGTAGCGTGAAGGCATTTCGTATCCATCATATGCATATAGAGAACGATGCCGGTAAGCTCGTCCATGCGGGGAATCGTACACTCTGTGACTACAATAGATCATGATCACCACTTATGGAGATCGTGACAGAGCCAGACTTCCGATCGAAAGCTGATGTCATCGGATACCTCGAAGAGCTCCAGAAGCTCATGCGTTGGTGTGGTGCGAGTGATGCTGATATGGAGAAATGACAACTTCGTTGTGATGTGAATATCTCTATCCGCGAAAAATGAGAGACCACTCTTCGTAATCGAGTCGAGCTCAAGAATATTAATTCATTTTCTAGTATCGGTCGTGCGATCGATGTAGAATACGCTCGTCAGGTCGAGATCTATGAAAATGGATGAACTCTGGATCAAGAGACTCGCGGATGGAATGATGAGAAATGATATTCGACATCAATGCGATCGAAGGAAGATGCGATGGATTATCGATACTTTCCAGATCCTGATCTCCCACCACTTCTTCTCACTCGTGAATATATCGATGAGAGAACTATCGATGAGCTTCCGATGGATCGTCGCCTAAAATATCTCGAAGAATATAAGCTTGGGGAAGATGATGCTCGCATCCTTTCGAATGATCGACTCACGAGTGACTTCTATGAAAAGCTTGTCGAGATGACGAAGGATCCAAAAAAATCATGTTCATATATTACGACGATTCTTTTTGCAATATTTGAAGCTCATCATGAGAAGATCAATCTTTCATATCTCAAATCTCCCGTGGAAGAATTTGCTCGTGTCATACAGATGGTAAATGCGGATGAGCTCTCTTCGACAAACTCAAAAACAGTCATAGAAAAACTTGTCTTTGAATGAGGAAGTACAGACGAATGGGTGACAAAGCTCTGACTCAAGCAAACCAATGACACATGAATACTTGAAGCTATTGTAGATGAAGTACTTGTAGAAAGTACTTCACAAGTCGCCGAATATAAATCATGAAAAACCAATCTCTTCTGATTCTTCGTCGGGCAATGTATGAAGAAATCGGCAGGGCAGGGAAATCCAAAAATATTCACAGAAATCATCACAAAAAAACTCTCCTAATTAGGAGAGTTTTTATAAGATGCAAATATCTGATCACCGAGCTCGTCACCGAGAAAGTCATCAATTTCACTTGGAAATTTTCGTGAACTTTTATTTTGTTTTTCTTTTCCAGATTGTGAATAACGAACAAAACCATACTTAATATCCAATATATCCTCCGGTTTGAGTATTATTTCTTTCTTTGCAAGATATTGTATCAGGAGCTTTTTCCATTTTGGAGCTTCTAAATCGAGATCTTCCGCTACTGCTTCTTGCGTCTTTGTAGCAATAATGAGAGAATTATCCAGATTCTCTCTATCCTCTCAGGTCTCAAGAATTCAGAGATGATGAAGTATTTCAGTGACATTTGGCCTACATCCAAGTATTTTATGCATTGTATCTTGTTCTATTGGAAAGAGTATATTAAATCCAGAATAGTTAAGTTTTTTTGCTATAATCTTCCAAGTTCTAGGAATTCATCTTGATCAAAGAAACTCTATAATCTCCTTGAGAATCGGTGTAAGTTCTGAAAGAGTAATATTTATATTTGCTACCTGTAGCTTTGGATTGATCCAGACGCCAAGATCAACTCACAGATACTCAAAGAGCTGAGCAATATTTCATGGCTTTATTCGAGTAATTTTATACAGCTCGATCAGCGTATTTGGTAAGGGATCAGCTTCAGGAAATCTTTCTATTGATACTCTTGCTGCAGATTCATATACTTTAGAAAGATTCGTATTATAGGCTTTTGCTGCCTTTCAAAAGAAATCCCTTAAAAACTCTGATATTTCCATAGAAATATCTTCTCTCTCGTCAAGATATTCTATCCTTCGCAAACCCCCTTCGAAGGTCTCCCTAAATGGTGTTGTATTTAATGACATAAAAGTAAGTGAATGCGATAATTTATTTTCTGAAGTTATTAGTGTAATAGTTATTATTAATTAGTCAACTATTTTCCTAGAAAATATTGTGATAATCAAATATTGTGATAAAATACCTCTATGAAAAAAATCTTTTCTTCCATCATTATTTTTGCATCACTCTGGCAAAGCACGTTTGCACAGATAGTTATCCTCCGTCCAAGTCTTACTGCTCAGATGACTCGTCAAGAAGGAATCAATAATGTAAATTTCGCTCTCGAAAGCAAACTCAAAAATCA
>JAVHOR010000098.1:0-6683 GCA_036170175.1 Patescibacteria group bacterium
CTTATAGGGGTCTGCTCTCTAAAACTACCAGCTCTGCTGGTAGATACTTACTTTTACTCATTTTTCTAATATACCTTTATCTGATTTTACATTCTCAACGATAGATGTCTTTATCCCAAGATCCATAAGAGCATCTGAAGCTTTTTGATCAACAATAGATTTTTTAAAACCTTCATTTTTATAGTTTTGTTCCATTTGTTGAAGAGCAGCTCCTGATAAACATTTAGGCTGTAATGCCGTACTATCTGGTCAGTTATTTGAACGTTCACAGCCAGCATAAAAAACTTTAGTCTGAAATAATTGTTTTGTCATAAATTGTATAGTTAAAAAGTAAATGACTTTCTCATAGTAACATTGTTTTTTTTTTGCAAATTTTTGATGTATTCTTTTGGTAAAAAATGAGAAATCCTGGAACAAATTTAGAGTGATGAGAAATCTCATATTTTTCTCATATTTTCCTTTGCAATTATCATTCTTTTCTCTATAATCCTCGCGTTCTAATTTTTTCTCTATGTCCAAAAATACAGGTATTATCACAAAAATTATCGGTGTCGTCGTCGATGTCGAATTTCGCGATGGATATATTCCAAGTATCTATGAAGCACTTGAGGTTGTATGAGCTCCGAATAAGCTTATCCTCGAAGTCCAGCAACAGCTCTGAGATGGTATCGTTCGTACGATTGCCATGAATACTGTCGATGGAGTCAAGCGAGGACTTTCAGTGATCGCTACTGGTGCACCAATATCTGTACCAGTCGGTGATGCTGTACTTGGGCGTATGTTCAATGTTCTTGGCGATCCTATCGATAATCTCGATGCTCCAAAATGTGAGAGAAAAGATCCAATTCATAAGAAGTCTCCAAATTTTGAAGAACTCTCTACAAAAACAGAAATATTCGAAACTGGTATCAAAGTTATCGATCTTATTGCTCCAATGCTCAAGTGAGGAAAAGTAGGTCTCTTCGGAGGTGCTGGAGTAGGAAAGACAGTCATCATGCAAGAGCTCATTCATAATATTGCTTCTGAGCACGGTGGATATTCTGTCGTCGCTGGAGTTGGTGAACGTACCCGTGAAGGAAATGATCTCTATCATGAGATGAAGGATTCTGGAGTCATCGAAAAGACTGCGATGGTATTCGGTCAGATGAATGAAGCTCCAGGACCTCGTGCTCGTGTCGCTCTTACTGGTCTCACGATGGCTGAATATTTCCGTGATGTAGAAAAACGAGATGTTCTTCTTTTTATCGATAATATTTTCCGATTTACACAAGCAGGTTCTGAGATATCAGCACTTCTCGGTCGTATACCATCAGCAGTAGGATATCAGCCAACCCTTGCGACAGATATGGGTACACTCCAAGAGCGTATCGCATCGACAAAAAATGGATCAATCACTTCCGTTCAAGCCGTCTATGTTCCAGCTGATGATCTTACTGATCCAGCTCCAGCGAATACATTTGCTCATCTTGATTCGACAGTCGTTCTCTCTCGTCAGATTGCCGAGCTCGGTATCTATCCAGCAGTGGATCCACTTGATTCGACTTCGACAGTCCTCACTCCGAAAGTCGTCGGTGAAGAACATTATACTATAGCCCGAGATTGTCAGAAGATTCTTCAGAGATACAAAGAACTTCAAGATATTATTGCCATTCTCGGTATGGATGAGCTTGGAGAAGAAGATAGACTGACTGTCTCTCGCGCTCGAAAGATCCAGAGATTTTTCTCTCAGCCATTCTTCGTCGCTGAGCAATTCACAGGAACCCCATGAGTCTATGCAAAACTTGATGATACTATTCGAGGATTCAAGGCAATTATCGCAGGTGAAGTCGACAATATTGGAGAGAGATTCTTCATGTATAAGGGATCGATCGATGATGTGAGGGCTGCATTTGATGCTGAAGCTGTAAAATAATTTTTTCTAAAAAGGATACATGAAAATTCAAATCACTTCCGCATCCTGAAATATACTTCTTCATGATTCATTTGACCAAGTAACTCTCATGACAGAAATGGGCGAGATTACCGTCCTTCCTGGTCATGAGCCTATTCTTGCTGCTATTCGGCCAGGTATTATGAAGGTAGTATATCAAGATGCTTGAAAGACTCAGGAAGTCGAATATGTGACTGGTGGAGGTGTTCTCAATATTTCTCCAGAATCATGTACGATCGTCGCTGATGTGATAGAAAATGGTGATCAATTCACTGATCTTGAATATATAGAATCACAGAAAAAAGAAGCAGAAGCAATTATGAAGTCATATCGTGCAGAACACGGAACTGTGACTGATCCAGTTCGCCTGATCGAGCTCGAATATGAGCTTCTCAAGTATACTGCTATGCATAGGCTTGGTCAGAAGCACCATCTCGAACAAATAGGTGCTCGTAAATAATTTTAGGGATTTCTGAAAAACTACGAATTCCTTCGTTAGAAAAATCTGTTTCTCAATCACTTCCATATCAGGAAGCTCATTTCGAAAAAATTTTTCTGCCTTGGACTTCTTGTTTTTGAGAGATCCTGAATATTGCAAAGGTCTCTTTATTATGAAATCTCGAAGAAATTCGAGATTTCTTCTTGTTTTGATCCATAAAGTCGATAGAATTCACTTATGATCTATATTATTGGCGGCGCATTTGATCCTCCTCATGTTGGGCATACGGCAATAGTTCGTGCACTTTTGCATTTTCGAAGTCCTCTCCAGATCGTGATCATTCCATCAGGAAAGAGAGATGATAAATCCTACTGTGTGAGTGATGAAGATCGTATGAATATGCTCGAGATTTTTGTATGAGAGATCAATGATCCACGAGTCATTATCGATGATTATTTTATCCATGAATGGAAATGAGAGATGATCACCCGAGATGTCGATAAATATGTTCGTGAGAAATACAGAGAAGAGAGTATTCATATATTCGGAACCGATACAATACCATCAATGTCAGACTGGGATAGTGAACAATATGCAGCGAAAGTAGTGAAGAAACTTTTTGTTCCGAGATTACCTCATCCCCCAGCCCCTTCTCCTTCAGAGAAGGGGAGTGTCACAATTATTCCCTCTTCTTTGAGAAATGAGCTAGAGATGAAATGAATCGAGAACTTCGAATTATTTACAGAATCTCACATTCCTGATATTTCTTCTACAGAAATCAGAAAGATTATTCCAAAATATACTACAATTCATGCGAGATTTGCAGAAAATCCCAAGTTTATCATTCCTGGGCTTTCAAAACAAATTTCCCAATATATTCTAGAAAATAATCTCTATAAAATAATCTCAAAACAAAAACCAAAGATTCTTGTCCATGTCTGTTGCGGTCCTGATGTGACAATGCCTATTCTCCAGCTTCAAGATGAATATGATGTGATTTGTTTTTGGTATGATCCAAATATTCAGCCACAAAGTGAGTATGATAAGCGCTATGAGGCCTTCGTGAAAGTATGTGAGATCGAGAATATTCCCTATATCAAAGGAGTATATGATGTAAAAAACTTTTTCTCTCGGATTAAAGGATTCGAACATACGCCTGAGAAATGAGAAAAATGCACTCATTGCTATGATATGCGTATGTATGTCGCAGCAAAACTCGCAAAAAGACTAAAAATTCCACTCTATACTTCGAGTCTGAACACCAGTCCGAAAAAAGATCTCGAAAAACTCTTTGCGATAGGACATAAATATGCGAAAGAATATGGAATCGGATTTCTGGATATCCCATTTCGAAAGAAATGATGATTCGAAAAATCTGTAGAATATACGAGGGAACATGATATTTACCGACAGAATTATTGTGGATGTATATATTCTATTCGCGAAGGAGGAGAGAATGAGATGAAGGGAAGGATGGTGGGGTAATATTCATATGAGAATCATTCTCATTTCTTTTTGCTTTTTCTAGAGAAAACTCTAAAATTGGCTTCTATTTCTAAAATCTATCATATGGCGACTGACTTCTACAAGCTCTCTCTCAAGAATCATAAAAAATATGGATGAAAACTTCGTACAGAAGCAATCGCTCATATCAAGACTCGCAATGACCTCTCATGGGCGTATTCACCAGGTGTCGCAGAACCGTGTCGCGAGATTGCAAAAGATCCATCGAAGATGTATGATTATACATTGAAGTCTCGTACCGTCGCTGTGATCTCTGATGGATCAGCGATTCTCGGACTCGGGAATCTCGGACACAAGGCATCTATGCCAGTCATGGAAGGAAAGTGTGTCCTCTTCAAGGAATTTGCATGAGTCGATGCGTTTCCTATTATTGTCGGGACACAGGATGTCGATGGATTTGTCATGACGGTCAAAAATATCGCTGACGGTTTCGGTGGTATCAATCTCGAAGATATCTCTGCACCACGATGTTTTGAGATCGAAGAGCGACTCAAGGCAGAGCTCGATATTCCAGTCATGCATGATGATCAGCATGGGACAGCGATCGTCGTCCTTGCATGACTTATCAATGCACTCAAAGTCACAGGAAAGAAGAAAGAAGACATAAAAGTAGTTATAAATTGAGCAGGGTCGGCTGGAGTTGCTATTTGCAAACTTTTGCATCTCTATGGTGTACAGAATTTTATTGCTTGTGACTCCAAGGGAATTATCGATAGGAATCGTGAACATCTCGATATTTCAAAATACAAGCTTCTCGAATTCGCAAATCTTGAGAATCGTAGTGGTACACTTGCTGATGCTATCGTATGAGCTGATGTATTCATCTGAGTATCTGCTCCATGAGCCCTCACACTTGAGATGGCTCAGACCATGGCGAAAGATGCGGTCGTATTTGCTATGGCGAATCCGACTCCAGAAATCATGCCAGAAGTTGCGAAAGAAGCCGGCATTCGAATCATTGGTACAGGACGCTCTGATTATCCGAATCAGGTCAATAATGTCCTCGTATTTCCATGATTATTCAAATGAGTATTGAAGTACGGAAAGAAACAAATTACTGATGAAATGAAAATAGCAGCAGCAGAAGCACTGGCAAGCTATGTCGCGAGTCCTGATGATGAGCATATTCTCCCTGATGCACTCGACAAATGAGTCGCTGATGTTATTTGTGAGGCGATGAAGGGCTAATCTTTACAAGAATCCACCGTAATGGTGGATTTTATTATCGATTATTGGGATTGAGTGAAAGTGGATGAGAGCTTGGTATTCTTTGTCTTAATTGTTTCCAGAATTGATCATTTGTCTTAATTATTTCAGTACTTCCCATTTTCTGTAATGTAAACCTCATTCATATCTTGATATCAAGATATGACATCTTTCTTATATTAAATGGATTACTTAAAAATGGATGTTCTCGTCATTTAATCAATCAATCTTTAAGGAGTGTATTATTTCAAGAAATGATTATTACGAATAGATTACTATTAATCACTACAGGAAAACTGACATAAAATTCATTTTCATTGATATTTATAATGATCTTTGAATTATCCACATTGACAACAAATCATCAATTTATATTGAGAATCTTCTCAACTACAGGTGTTTTATTTACTGATTGAGCTAAAGTGTTAATTCATGAGATACAACTATCTGCATCATTATCAATTGGAGATTGATTCATATTCTGGGAGTTATAGATTATTTGTTATTGTAGATTAAATAATATTTTATGCAAGTTTTTATAAAAGAATCTATCTTCCGAATAATCGTTTGAGAAAGCTGTTTTTTTCTGGATCCTCTTCGATACGGAGAATCTCAAGAATTCCGAGGACACATATCATAATAAATCCATATTTATAGCCATGATGTGAGTTCATGAATTCTGTGATTCTTGTACCAAAATTGGTCATGAGTATGAGAAGGATAAATATCGATACCATGAGAGTTTTTCCATTTTCTTTTGACCAGTCAGTAAAGGCGGAATGATTAGGTTTTAGATATTTTGTCTGAAGAATAGCAAATCCACTGACGACGAATATGAGGAGAAGAGTAAATACACTTGATTCTGGAATACCGAAGACTGTTGGTTCGACCACTTTTGTAAGTCATTTCTCGAGCATTTCGAGAGCTGTGAAGAGTATAATAAAGAGTCATATCCATTGAATCGATGGATATTTTTCGAGAAGTCTGGCAATATAGCTTGACGCAATGACCATTAATATTATAGAAATAATGAGTCCGATAATAAGGTTGACGATATTTCCATGACTGGCTCATGCGACGGCGAGGACATTATCGAGAGACATAGCAACATCAGCGATGATGATCGTCTTGACTGCTTCTAAGAATCCATTTCCTCATTCTTTTTCTTCTTCTTGATGTTCATGAGCTCGAATCTCTCTGTAGAATTTCCATACGACATAGAGGAGAAGTATTGCTCCGAGGAATTCTAGTCCAGGAATCTTCATAAGGAAAACAACTCCAAGAGAAAAGATGATACGAAGAATAGTCGCACCCATGACTCACCAAAAAATTGCCTTTTTTCGCTCTGTTCATTGGAGCTTCTTGGTTGCCATACCGATAAGGATGGCGTTGTCTCAGCTCATGACGAGATCGATAAGTATAATATTGAGAAGAGCAAATATTCCAGTACTCGTGAAAAGATTGAGAAAGTCAGAAGAGAGAGAATCAAACATAGTTTTTTAATTGAGGATAGAATGATTTTATTTTACCCAAAAGAGAAAAAATGCAATTTTTTTGACAGGAATGGGGGAAGTGTGGTAGAAT
>JAVHOR010000098.1:6783-9395 GCA_036170175.1 Patescibacteria group bacterium
AGTCCGATACGATGACGAAGGATCTCATGAGCGAGAGATTTGATATCTTCAGGAAGTACATATTCACGGCCTTCGAGGAGTGCCCACACTCGAGCACATCTGATAAGTGCAAGTCCCGCACGAGTCGAAGCTCCATATTCTATCCAATGAGCAACGAATAATGGAGGGTTGCTCGTCTTATTGAGATTTTTCTTCTCATTGTCAATTTTCCATTGTCAGTTGCTCATTGAGCGCTTTCGGGTCATTTCGAGAATATCGGAAATATAGTCATAGATTTTTTCATCGACACGAATATTATCTTCGATATATTTTTGAATTTCGAGGAATTCATCTGTTTTTATGAGGAGATCTTTTGTAGGAAGTGTTTCACTATTTCTCGACTCTGAAAATATCTTTTTCTCATCGAGGGGAGTCGGATAGTCAAGAACGATCTTCATGAGAAATCTATCAAGCTGAGCTTCTGGAAGAGGATATGTCCCTTCGTGTTCAAGAGGATTTTCTGTCGCGATGACAAAAAATGGAGAGGGAAGGAGAAGGCTTTTTTCTCCTATAGTGACTTGTCATTCTTCCATAGCTTCGAGGAGTGCTGATTGGACTTTCGGAGGAGTACGATTGATCTCATCTGCAAGGAGAATATGGGTGAATATCGGTCACTTTCTCACGTCGAATTTTCCGAGCTGAGGACGAAATATCTCACTTCCAGAAAGATCGGAAGGGAGAAGATCAGGAGTAAATGATATTCGCTTGAATTCATATCCGAGCACATTTGCGAGCGTCTTTACAGTCTTCGTTTTCCCGAGTCATGGGACTCACTCTATGAGGACATGTCCTCATGCGAAAAGACTTGTAATGAGCTTGCGAATGAGATCACTTTGCCCGATAATGACATTATTCATCGAGGATTCGAGAGCAAGTATGATATCGCGAGTCGAGGAAAGATTTGGATTCATAACTTTGAGGATTCATGAGGAGAGAAAAATACAGGAAAATAGTATAAATTTTCTTGATTTTTGCAAAAAAGAAAATGTTGTAGTACAATTATCATGATAGAATAAAAATATGTTCACAAAAAGTATTTATACATCGATCTCAAGGATAAAAAGATTCTCACTTAAGGAAGGTGAGTCTTCATGACTATTGGAAAGGAAACCCAAGAATGATATTAGTCCAGTATATGTACCGCCTTCACAAAAAATACTTTTACCATGAAAAGAAGAACAGAATAAAAATATGTCCCATGCTCCAAATGAAATGAATAATTCTTTATCTCAACTTTTTCCATGAAGTCCAAAGCCAGAGGTAAATACACAATCAAGCTATAGGCCAGATATTACTTTGGCAAATTGAGAAAAATGATCTGATCAAACAATAAAAAATCTCGAAAATTCAAAAGTTGAACTTGAAGGAAAGATTAAGGCTATTGATGAGAAAGATTTTTTGGCCGATCCTTTAGAATACCAGAATTTAAAGAATGAACTTCATGTGATGAATAAATCACTCATTCAAGAGTATGAAAATGAGTATGATCGATATGAAGAGCAAGAAGATTTGAGGGTAAAAAAACTAAAAGAATGAGAACAAAAAGATTCTAACTGAAATGATCGATGAGTTTTTGATCCTGAGAATCGTGGAGATATTGATCCAATTCAAGAAGAGAGAATTCAGACACGTTCGGATCGTATAGATAGATTTCTCGGGAATGAAACATGAAGTGGAAATATCGAGATAAAAGAAGAGAAAGATGGAGAAAATAAAAGATATTTTCTTTATCAGGATAATGTACCTATTAATAATCCAAAATGGACTAATTTTTCAACACGTCGCGAGGCAAATCGTGCAGAGATTCGATACCGTCTTTTTTCTGAACCGCCACTTGATATTATTCGTGATAGCGTAGAATGACCAAGATCGATTGATAAGCTTCTTTTGGATACCGATATTAGAAAGCGTTGGAATATAGAAAATCCAAATGAACCATTTCATGCAAAGTGACTTCGACGACTTATTCTCGTAGCGCTTCTCAAAAAGATGAATCCAGAAAAATATTGAGATCTATCATATAGTATTATTATAAAGTGAGAAGGAAATTCTCTACAGAATCAGTTTCATAAGGAATTTCAGAATCATAGATGAGATTTTAATCTTACAAATGGATCAAAATCTATAGAAAATATTATGAAAATTATAAAAGATGAAAATACATGGAAGAAAATAGAAGAGAAGAAATAATTCGTCTTTTTTAGGAAATTCTCTATAATCCGCATCAATACCTTTTGATACGATTTTTTTATGTTTTTTTCTCTCGATGCCACTGACTGATTTGCTCGTGCTGGTACGATTACGACTCCTCATGGAGTTATCAAGACTCCGATATTTATGCCTGTCGGTACTCGAAGTGCTGTGAAGTGAGCAACGATCGATCAGGTAAAAGAAATTGGATCAGAGATCATGCTCGTGAATAATTACCATAGCTATCTTCGACCAGGATGTGATGTGATAGGATCATTCGGTGGGCTTCATCAATTTATGAATGTAGATATTCCTATACTTACGGATTCTGGAGGATTTCAGGTATTTTCTCTTTGAGGCCACCTCACCCCTAACCCCTCTCC
>JAVHOR010000099.1:0-1960 GCA_036170175.1 Patescibacteria group bacterium
GGAGACAAACATCTCATCGATTCACGAGTTCGAGAACTTCAGACTCAGATCGAAGTAAGTAAATCTGATTATGACAAAGAAAAACTCGCAGAGCGAATCGCAAAACTCGCTGGTGGGATTGCCGTCATCAAGGTCGGGGCTGCAAGTGAAGTCGAAATGAAGGAGAAGAAACTCCGAATAGAAGATGCTCTCAATGCGACCAAGGCTGCAGTCGATGAAGGTATCGTCGCTGGTGGTGGTGTCGCACTTCTTCAAGCATCGAAAATCCTCGAGAAAGCAAAACTCACCAAAGAAGAAAAAATCGGTGCAGATATCGTCGCTCGCGCGCTCTCCTACCCTGTCCGTCAGATTGCTGATAATGCAGGAAAAGAATGAGCGGTGGTAGTAAATGAGGTCATAAAGAATTCAGATCCTCACTATGGATATGATGCTGCAATGGATGAATACAAAGATCTCGTGAAGGCAGGTATCATAGATCCGACCAAAGTCGCTCGCTGTGCCCTCGAGAATGCTATCTCAATCGCAGGAATGTTCCTCACGACAGAAGCGCTCATCGTCGATACTCCGAAAAAAGAAGAACCAGCAATGCCTCCAGGCGGATGAATGGGAGGTATGGGCGGAATGGGAATGTACTAGTTTCCGAGAAATAAAGAAAAACTCCAGAATAAATCTGGAGTTTTTTGTTGTCTCACTCATATTATTTCTTCATTCTCTCTTTGATTCTCCTCATTACTTCTGTTTTCATTTCTTCACTATGAGTTCCATGCTTGAAAAGTGTGAGAAAGTCATCCTTCAAGAATACCTGAAGCTCAGCATCCTCAGCGACCTCAACAGTAGCGGTACGTGGCTCATCCGTAATAAGTGCAATTTCTCAGAAGAAAGAACCAGGACCAAGAATAGCGACTTCTTTACCGCCTTGTGTGACTCGGGCGCTTCATTTTACGACATAGTAAGCACATCCATTTGAGGCATCACCTACAGTAAGTATTCGTTCACCTGACTTACGATATTGCGTCTGACTCATGAGAAGAAAGAAAGATATCTCAGATTCAGAAAATCCATCGAAAATATAGAGTTTTGATACATCAGACATAGAAGAAAGATTAGGATATTTCTATACTATCAGAATTCTCAAAAAAGTACAAATAAAAAACCTCCTTCGAATGAGAAAGAGGAATTATTATTATACTTTCAGATTTTCACAGACTAGAATCCAATCCAAGAGCTATCAATTACTTCTGATTCTGTAGGTGTAGAAGCTATTTCTTCCTTTCCTGTATTTGGATTGTCGACACGCTGAGCACGATCAGTAGTGAGATAATCAGATCGGATATATCCTCGGATAGTTCCTTCATCATTTCGTACTTCTGACCAATTATCTACTGTAGCGACAACATACATTGATGTACCATTTCCAAGAGTTGTGACAATCGGAGCAGTGTACCATGGATTTGAACGGACATTCACATAGTGGACATTCACATGAACAAGATCACTCCAATATGCCTGATCTGCTTGTTCAACACGGACAAGATCATTGGCATTCGGATCGCGGAGATATTTGCTTGCCGTATATCCATTTGCCTTTCATGTTGTATCAGCCTCTATTGTATTCTCTTGTGTATCAGTGACAACTATATCAGCTCCTTGTACTTTTACCCATCCAGTTTCTTTTCCAGAAATGACAACTGCATCATTATTCATAAGATAGGCATTTGTCTTTGCTTGCATACTTGCTGCTCGACGCATGCGAACACTACGAATGACATTTGCGAATCGAATACTTTGCTCTTTGAGTTGTTCGATTCGATAATTTACAATATCAGTAGAAGCAAGGTCAAGAAGTGGACCATGAGAAAGATTAATACCAGGAAGAGACAAAACTATCTTTCAAGTTGCAGTGGAAGAAATACATCCAGGAAGATTTGATCCTGTATGAGTAATTGCATAGGTACCTCCA
>JAVHOR010000100.1:0-1947 GCA_036170175.1 Patescibacteria group bacterium
CGAAAAGCGATAATCCTCTATATAAAATAGTTATAATTACAGACATTTCAAGCGGAATTCCAAGTATCGTGAAAAAGAAAACCATTCCGCCGTCAAAAATGCCGATGCCGCTTGGTATTAATGATATTACGGAAGCAGTAGGAGTGATGAATGAATGAGAGAAACACTTTACGCTGATTGAGAAGGAAGAAGACATCCTGCAAATTGATAATTGACAGTTGATAGTTAACAGTTGAAAAAAACTTGCTCTCCTTACTCAGACAACCCTTTCAGTTGACGATACAGCGAACTTAATCGAAAAAATTCAAATAAAATTCCCTGATATTATTCTTCCCAAGGCATGAGATATCTGCTATGCGACGACGAATCGTCAGAAAGCTGTAAAGGCCCTTGCAGAAAAGGTGGATATTGTCCTCGTCGTGTGATCCAAAAATAGCTCCAATTCTTCAAAGCTTCGTCATGTCGCAGAAGAAATATGAAAAAAAGCATATCTTATTGACACAAGCGAAGATATAGATATAAGTTGGTTTCGATGAATTGCTTCCGTCTGAGTGACAGCATGAGCCTCTGGTCCAGAAGAGCTTGTCGAGTGAGTCTTAAGCTTTCTTGGATGAATTGGTGGTGTTTTCAGAGAAGAGCTCAGGGTCATCGAAGAAAAAATGGAGTTTCCCTATATTCTAAAAATCCAATCATAATGCCAAAAGTCTGATACGTCGCTATCGTCGGTCGTCCAAATGCGGGGAAATCTACATTTCTGAATGCTCTTATCTGAGAAAAGGTGAGTGCTGTCTCATCACGCCCACAGACGACTCAGCGGACGATTCCAGGAATTTATACTGATGAAGAGAAGGGAGTGCAGATAATCTTTCTTGATACTCCTGGAATTCACAATGATGAAGGCGAGCAATATGGCTCACAGAAATCAGGAGAAATTCATGAACGAATTAACTCTGAAGCTTTTTCTTCCCTTCGAAATGCAGATGTCATCCTGAGGCTTGTCGATCCGACACGTTCTCTTGGGGGTGAAGATGCGCGTATCGATGAGATAATTTCTTTCTCGAAGGCGCCAGTGATTCGTGCTGAGACCAAGCAAGATCTCGCGAAAGGATATCTCGGAAAAGATATAGATTTCCGCATTGATTCAGTGAACCGAGTCGGATTTGCTGAGCTTATTGAGGGAATCTCGAAATACCTTCCAGAAGGACCATATCTCTATGAGAGTGATTATTATACTGATCAACCAATGGATCTTCGTATTCAGGAAGTGATTCGTGAAGTGCTCTTTTCTGAGCTTGGTGAGGAAATTCCTTATGCTTCCTATGTCGAGGTGAGTCAGATGGAAGAGAAAGGATGAATCGAGGCTGGTGGAAAATGAGTGCCAATGCTTTCTATCCAGGCATATATCAATGTCGAATCAGAGTCTCAGAAGGTGATTGTGATCGGAAAATGAGGGAAAAAGATTCAAGAGATTGGGACTCGTTCTCGCCTTGTTCTCGAGAGTGTCTTGGATAAAAAAGTGTTTCTCGCACTTCGTGTAAAAGTCCATAAAAACTGGAGAAAAGATCAGAAAACACTCGAAAAGCTTTTCCCAAAAAGATAAAAAATTTTGCAAAATCATATACTCTATGTCTTACGATAATTTTGCCGAGACATTCTCCAATAGTCGAAAAAACCTTCATTGGCCAGAACTTGATTCTATCATTCTTGATATAAGAAATCAGGGATATTCGAGCGTGCTCGATATTGGCTGTGGGAATGGACGTTTTCTCGAGCAATTGACAGATGATAATGGACAATGGACAGTTGAAAATTGACAGTTGAAAATTGACAGTGAACAATGAATATCATGAGAGAAATTTCAATACCTTGGGATCGATAGCTCTGAGTGAATGATAATTGAAGCTCGCAAGCTCCATCCAGAATATACTTTCGAAATTGTTCCGATGT
>JAVHOR010000101.1:0-1940 GCA_036170175.1 Patescibacteria group bacterium
CATTTTTTCGGACATTCAAAAGAAACTTATATGCATTTTTTATACTCTCATCAAGTGTTCTTTTAGTCTTCCAATTATACTTGGTATGAATTCTTTTCACATCAGCAAAAACAACCGCCAAATCTCATGCTCTCCTTGAGACTATTTCATAAGGAATCTTTTTTCATGAAACCTGTTCTACTCAGACAATCATTTCAAGTACTGAAACTCACTTTCCAGTACCTATATTATAAAATTCACATCAAGGAACTATCTTTTCGTAAGCAATGATATGTGCATCAATCAAATCATTTATATCGATGTAGTCCCGTACACCAGTACCATCTATAGTATCATAGTCATCACCAAAGACTAAGACTTTCTCTCGTTTCCCAATAGCTACATCAAGAATATATGGAAGTAAATTATTCGGAATACCGTTTGGCACTTCACCAATATTTCCTGATGAATGAGCTCCAATTGGATTGAAATATCGAAGATTTGTTATCATCCATCCTGCATGCATAGCATAATCCTCAAGTAATTGCTCTATAATGATTTTCGATGTTCCATAAGGATTTGTACTTCCTATTGGCATAGCTTCATTCAGAGGAGAAAAATTATCAGGACGATATACTGTCGCTGATGAGGAAAAAACGATCTTTTTTATTCAAAATTTTTCCATGACTCAGAAAAGAATGATAGATCATGCGATATTATTATCCTGATATTCAAAAATATCTCTACAGCTTTCTCCGACAGCCTTCAGTCCCGCAAAATGGATCACTCCAGAAAAGTCATATTTCTGAAATATTTTCTCAAGTTCACTGCGATTGCGAATATCACACTCAAAGAAATCTGGTGTATATCCAAGTATCTTTTCTATACCCAAGAGAGTGTCTCTCGTACTATTTACAAGATTATCGATGATAACGGCCTTATATCCAGCCTGCTCAAACGCAACAACCGCATGAGAGCCAATATATCCAAGTCCACCAGTAATGAGAAGTATTTTTTGATCCATTTAGAAAAATTTTTTTATAATCATTCGAACTGCGATACGAAGCGCTCATCCATATTTTTGTCATTTCGCGAGAGTATACGCATCATAATGGATATTGACTGGAACTTCTCGAATTGCATATCCATGCTCATGGATCTGATCGATAAGCTCGCTCGCATATTCCATTCCATTCATTGTGATTGATACTTTGTGTATCACGGAAGCACGGAACATACGATACCCATTGTGTGCATCAGTGAGGGTCACTCAAGAAATGAACGAAGTAAAGATGCGTCCTCACCAAAGAATAATACGACGAAAAAATGGGACATTAGAATTCGTCTTTTCTATGAATCGTGAACCATAGACGACATCAGTCTTCGGATCTTTCTCGAAGTATTCGAGAAATCCTTGCATGTCCTCAATCTTGTGCTGACCATCTGCATCAAAAGTCACAAGATATTCCCATCCATGAGAAATAGCCTCCTTGCGAAAAAATGCAAATCACGTCTCAAGCCCTGCTCATGCTCCACGATTGATCGGGTGTCGAATGACAGAAATAGTATCACCAAAGTGGGCTTCAAGGAGCTCAAAAGTTCCATCGCTTGAACCATCATCGACCACAAGTATCTGATCAAATCCTCACGCGATAATACTCTCGATTACAGAGATAATACGAGTCGATTCATTGTAGGAACGTATGAGGAAGAAAATACTATTTTTTTGTACTCGCATGGTGTGTGTTTTGGAGGGCAAGCTCACGGGTAAGCTTGGTGATCTCTTCTTGGGCAGAATCTATCTTTCGCAAGAGAAGAAGAACAAAATAGAAAAGGAAAATTATACCACCGTAGACGAGCACATCGGCTCCACGAGGAAGTCCGAAAATATGACCTATAAATACAAGGGTCTGTGGAGCAAATGTAAAGAGAAGAAGTCATCATCCAACCCCGAGAAAAAC
>JAVHOR010000102.1:0-1939 GCA_036170175.1 Patescibacteria group bacterium
ATATTCCAGAAAGAGTAGTGAGTATTTGAATATTCTTTTCAACTGAGCTCTCATATACTTCACTCTGCACGGAAGAGAATTCTTTTTTGGTATGATGAGAATGGAGGCTTTCTATAGAATCAATTTCTGAGCGATCATTATCATCATATCGAGAGAGTGCATTCACAAGAGCGTATACTTTTCATACCTTAGGAACATAGTGCGCTTGGAAATCTCACTCATTTGCAGATGATCTGACAAATAAAGTACCATATTTCAAAAGAAAACTCATAACACTATGCTTGGCCACAGCAGAATCACGGACATTTCTATATCGAATATTCATAGCAAATTGAGAGAATATTCCATTTCGAACAGAAAGAGTAATCTTCTGATTTCCGATAAAAAGCCAAGAATGATACCAGAGATAATAATAATATCAAATAATACATCCTGCTGCAAGAATAAAACAGAATGACGTCCATATCCATGAATAATCCACTAAGAAATAGCAAAAAATACTGAAGGGAAATGCCACAAATACAATATATTTCAATGATTTCCCAGCTGGTACAATCCAGTGTTGATGGCATTTATAGATAATCTTCTCCTCAAACCTCGGCGTAGAAGTCATAATATAAAATCTTAATGATGTGAATTACTGTTCTGTCAATGATGATCACTAGTATGTCATTCATCTTGCCCAATATCCGCATGATCAGAGCTCTGTCCACCTACTTCATGAAACTCTACTCGATAGTGAGAGTCGTCTTTCTGTCGATAAAATCCAACATTTGCGAGATTATACCAAATAGAGAGGAGTGCCGCATTCACCAAATTTGAGAAAAGAAGCTTATAAAGCATAAGAATAACTCCAAGTGGAATTATATTATTTTGGTGACTCATTACGAAACTATAGTACCAAGACTTTCTTATAATTTCTTGATAGGAAGATCAATCACGAAACCATGTAAAGATATTTCCTACTTGAAATACATAACTCTGTTCTGTCATATAAATAACCACAGCAGAAAGAGTAAAAATGAGAAATCCTCACACAAACATATAGAGAACTGTATAAAGAACTGGTTGTGTTGGCTCACTAATAACAAGTCCTCAATGAAGAGGAAAAAGAATAGCAAGAATAAAAACAAGGTATACTGAAATACTAACGAGAAATACAGAAAAACCAAGAGGAAGGAGTCATCCAGTAGTACCAAGGGAAGGATTCCCTATGAGAATGACTGAAAGAAGAACATATATTCCGAGACCAATAATACCCCCAAAGGCTGCCTCAAATATCTGATGAAGTGAAACAAAATAATAAAGGATGAAGGTCACAAGAAGAATTCATCAAAGAAAGGCAATATCAAACTGTGTCACCTGGAATGTCTCTGCAAGCGCTGCAAGAAAAGGCATGAAGTCAAAAAATTATGAATTATGGAAATTGTATGCAATGTAAAGCCAAAAGCAAGGAAATCTTGTATATTTTCCTATCCCTTTATCTTGAGTCCTGCGAGGTATGCGATTGCGAGAGCATCAGCAGCATCATCAGGTTTCGGAATCTCAGAGAGCTTGAGTATTATCTGCAATGCCTTCTGCACCTGTGGCTTCTTGGCAAATCAATTCCCAGCAATTCCCTGCTTTACCTGGAGCGGAGTAAACTCTATGATTGGAATACCATGACTCGCGAGTATATGGAGCACCACTCCTCTCGCATGAGCAACATCGATACCGTTTGTCACATTTCGTAAGAAAAAAAGTCTCTCTACTCCACACACTGTCGGATGATAGGTACCAATAATCTCAGAGAGATCATTCCCAATCTGGAGAAGTCGCTCGGAAAGTGAAAGCCCAGCTCTCGTCGTGATAACACCATATTCAATCACGCGAATTACTCTTCCTTCTTTTTCGATAATAGCAAATCCAGTTGTCGCAGTTCATGGATCAATACCAAGGA
>JAVHOR010000103.1:0-1938 GCA_036170175.1 Patescibacteria group bacterium
AAAAACAAATTCCCCCCTAGTATAGAGAAAAGAGGGGAAAAGGCAAAATAAGTTTAATCCTTTTTTATATCAATTAGATAAATAAATCTTCTACAAAGAGTGAAGCTATTGTGGCCGAGTGTATGGGAATGTTTGACATTCTCGAATTGACTTATCTTCAAGAAATGCAAATAATCTTTCTGATACACCAAATCCTGCAGTTGGTGGCATGCCATGTTTGAGCATATCGACAAATTCATAATCTGCCATCTGTGCCTCACCATCTCAAGCATCTCTCATGGCTTGCTGTACTTCAAATCTCTGAAGCTGATCTACTGGATCATTAAGCTCACTATAGCCATTTCATACTTCACTTCCAGCAATAATAACATGAAGTCTATGTGTTATCTCAGGATTATGAACATCTGATTTTGCAAGTGGACTCATGAATTTTGGTTCATTGATAAGAAAAGCTGGACCGGTAATCGTCTTGCGAATGTATTTCCAGAGATAATCTACGAGACGCTGGCGGTTTCCAGCCTCAAAATGAGCTCCAAGTTCCTGCAATTTTGCAATCATTTCTTCCTCGGTTGAAGTAAATATATTGATACCAGTTCGATCTTTAATGAGAGTTTGATAGTCGAGAGTTTCCCATTCTTTATCAAAATCTATGTCATGTCAGTGGATGGAAAACTTCCTTTTTTCATATGTTTGGTCAATGACATGGAGATAGAGATCTTTTACAAGTCACATCATATCATGATAGTCAGCATATGCCCAGTATACTTCCATCTGTATATAATCTTGAGCGTGTTCTGGTGAGACTCATTCATTTCGAAATACTGGTCCAATCTCAAAAGCCTTTTCGAAACCTCCTGCCATGAGTCGTTTTTGCCAGAGCTCTCATGCAGAGATTCGAAGGAATACTTCAGTATCATAGGCATTGTAGTGAGTTTGAAATGGTCGAGCATCAGCTCCACCTGTTGTACTTTCAAGTCGAGGAGTATCAAGTTCGAGAAAGTTTTTATTCTCCAAGAATCTCCGCATGCTTGAGAAAAATTTTGCCCTTCGAGTAATAAGTGCTTGTACTTCGGGATCAAGCATATCGAGGTATCTTTTACGAAATCGTGTCTCCACGTCAGCAAGTCAATGGAATTTACTTGGTAAGGGGCTTATAGACTTTGAAAGAAGTTGTACCTTTTCAGCGAGAATTGTTGGTTGACTTCTTTGATTCTTAAAGGCAAATCCACTTATTCCTATAAAATCTCCGATATCAAAATATCTCTCAATAACATCAAAAATTTCAACTTGAACACCACCGATTTCTAGTGTATCTCGTTCATTTCACTTTCCATCAAGAAGTGACAACTTCATAGATCTTTCTAGAGCAATCTGAATAGTTCATGATTGACCCTTAATATCGAGAAACATGATATTACCATGCTTTCGAATTCACATGATACGCCCAGCAATTGCTTGCCTATGAACCGTTTCATTTATCTCAAGTTGAGAAATAGGTGTAGGAAGAAGTGCATCCACAGAGTTCCGAACCTCGGATATCTCACTCCGCTCAAATCGTTCTGGATAGCAAACAATTCATGATCATTCCAGAGCCCTGAGTTTATCATACCGAATTTGCTCGAGAGGAGAGAAAACCGGTTGTGTAGAAGTTTCCATAGTATTTGAGGGTTAGGGAATATAAATCGAGTTAAGTATAAATTTCAATTAAATAGTCTTAGTTCCTGGTTGAGAAATATATTGACTTGCTAATATCGTAAGAGAAAGCTTGGATCTGGACAGTAGTATCGGATTTTCCCAATATCCTCTAATTTACAATATCACTTATCTTTCCATACTTCAATATCTTTTCAAGTAAACGATTGTAAGTGCAAATGAGGAAACCAATTCCCATTCTCATGAGGTTTTGAGAGTTGAGCAAATGTTTCTCATTTTCTTATA
>JAVHOR010000104.1:0-1917 GCA_036170175.1 Patescibacteria group bacterium
TATCAATCTTACTTGAAAAAGTTCTACTGGGTTTTTCAGATGGGTTTGGAATACCGGAAAGAATTGGTAGATTCCCGCATCTCCCGAAAAATAATTATGAAAGAAACCATTGTACTGCATGCATGGGAAATGATTACTCGATTCCCCTCACTGAAGAAGCTTAATTTTTTCCCATCATTTATTGGGATGCTTTGGCTTTTTCTTATCCTTATCTATCAGATTACATTTACATATGTTACTGTTTTCAATAAGAAAGATGTATTCTTCTCGGCCCTTGCCGATTTTATTCATAAAGACTATTTTCTTGAAGTGCTTATTGTTTTCGGGGTATTATTTCTTCTTTATATATTTATAGCTCCTCTGGCAGAATGAGGAATTATTGAGATGATTCATTCTTATAGAAAGAGTGATGGGAAGAAAGTTCATAGAACTTTCCAAGGACTTTTTGACGGATTTCGCCATTTTCTTCCTCTTTTTGAGGCGCATAATGTCATTTCTGTCTTTCGTCCTCTTGCAATCATTACATTCTATATTCTTCTTTTGCGAATTTTTGGCAAGACATTCTTTGTGCCAATTACCTATATTATGTCTGGCTATCTTATCTTTGCATTCTTCCTGAATATGTGTTTTGCCTATGCAAGCTTCTTTATTATTTTCGAGAATAAATGAGCAATAACAGCACTCTCAGCATCGACAGGTATGGCGGTGAGACATATAAATATAACTATGCATCTCTATTATACGATGATGCTTCTCTATCTTCGAACGATTCTTGTAGCACTTTTCTTCCTCGTTCTTCCTTTTGTAATATCGAGCATTATTGCTTTTTTTACCATTATAGAAGTACGGATATTTCTTCTTTCTATTTTTGGGATTATTAGTTGTATATTTTTTATAGTGATTGTTCATTTGAATTCCACACTAGAGATCTTCGTAGAAGCTACATGGTATGAGGCATATATGATCTGTATGGCTGAAGATGAAGAAGATGGGATTTATGATGATCATCATAGCGACCATGGGAATAGTCATCACCCGGAAGACACAAGATCTTCTGGAGGACATAACTGAGCACAGCATGACACATCACACGATCATCATTAAAACATGGATACGAATGCTCTCATAATCGAATATTCCAAAAACCCAGCAAGTAAGTATATTATGAAGTTGCCATCGATACAATATCGCGAACACAATCGCGTCTGTGCAGATATCGTGGAAGTGTTTCTCAAGATCGATAATCAAACTCTTATAGAATGCTCATTCGATGGGTATATGTCAATTATAGCGACTGCTTGTACAGCAATTGTCTGCGAAGCTCTTACATGAGAAAATATAGAAAAGGTACTCACATACGATGAGACATATATTCATGAGATTATCTGAGATGGTATATCTCCTCGTCGCCGTAATGCCTCACTTATTGGCCTTCTCGCGATAAAAAATGCCATACATGAATACCAAAATGATGGTAAAATCGAGGACTTTAGTGATATTATGCTCGGGTAATTTCGAGGAGACTTTCTATAAAACTATCAATATCTTCTCGTGTATTGTAGATATAAAGACTCATTCGTAGTGTTGCTGGAAGATCAAAATGATTGTGAAGTGGCTCAGTACAATGATGTCATGCACGGACGCAGATGTTCCTCTCAGCAAGCATATCAGCAACATCACGTGGATGATGGTTCTCGAAGAAAAAAGAAAAAACTCCAAGACGATTTTTTGCGTCTTTTGGCCCAATAAGCCGAACTGATGGAGGAAGTTTCCTGAATGACTGAAGTGTATATTCCACAAGTTCATGTTCGTATGCTTCTATCATTTCGTATCATCCAATAGATTCGATATATTCGAGACTAGCAAGGAGTGATGCAGCTCAGGCAATATGAGGGGTTCCTGGTTCATAGCGATAAG
>JAVHOR010000105.1:0-8939 GCA_036170175.1 Patescibacteria group bacterium
AAAATGCCGAAAATACGATTATATCTAAAACAGAAGTAGTAGGAAACGATAAAAAGAGTGTATCAACCGCAAAAATAGGTGGAGTTTCTTATGAATTCAGAGGAAGTGTCACAGGAAGTCCTTCTATTCTTTCTGGTATTACCAGTGCTCTCTGATCTACTGGAAATCTCTTCGGGACAGTCATTCTCGATATTATCGCACTTATATTCATCTGGATAGCATTCATGGCTGGAAAATGAGTGAGCAAAGCAGCAGGAAAAGCAATCGAACCATTCGAACAAATGTGAAAGAAAATATGATCTCTCGGCGCATCACTTCCGAAATATGCACCAATTCCTGGAATTGGGGTGAGTATGACTGGTATGGATAGACTCGCTGGTGACGTGAAGAGTAATTTCGAATCTGCTTCAATTACAAAAGCTCAAGAGTCACGTCTTGGACAAATGGTCAATGCTAGTAAATACGCAAATGGTGATACTCAAACTAAGGCAAGTGAATTAAATAAGGATAGTCATGAAGATAAATTTAAAGAGGCTATACATCTCATGAAAAGAGATGAATGACAGAGTAGAAATACTGATGCCCAGAAAGTACAGCTCTTAAATTCACTTCTTGGAATGGAAGAAAATAAGCGAAAGGATATGATAGATAGACTTGATATTACCAATAAAAAAGAGCTTAAGGATCAAATGAAAGAAATGTTCGATAAAAAGGAAACTTATAAAGAGCATGATCAAAAGCTTGAAAAAGCAAAATGATATATTTGAAGTGGTACATCATCAAGTAGTGGAAATGGAGCTACTGGAACAACACCTGCAAGTGCAAATAACTCTGGTAGCTGAAAGATGGTAATTAATGGTGTAACATTAAACTATAGTTGAGTTCAACTAAATGATTCTCCTGAAAAAGTAGGATGAATAATTGCAGATTACCTAAATAGTGCAAAGGCTACTATGACAAAACCGACTAAAGAACAAATTGACAAACTAATGGACGAATTATGAGTGAATTCTTTAAAGAAAGAAGAGACTATCAAGGCGTTGAATAAGAAATTAGCAAGTGATTTTAAAGAAGAACCAAAGAAATAGTTCTCCTTCAAAACCTAACTTCGGTTAGGTTTTTTATTGTACGATATACCCTCGTCTTAAGTCATTATCAACTGCGCTCATTTCAGATTGACTTAGATTATGAGAGAGATATACTGTCTACTATACTAATTTTTCACATATGAAAACATACACTGTAGATGAGGCAAAAGCTCTCACTGGTAAATTCATAGATGAACAAGCGGAGATATTGAGACAGGAGCTCCGTCAAGCAAGAAAAATCAATCAATCACTTTTTGAGCATGTGTAAAAATGTAACACTTTCTCATGCATCAATAAAAAGTATCGATACATACATTGCCAACTATAAGGGATATTTTCGAGAGCTCTATGTAGATACAGGTATTTGGTGAGAGGATATCATCATAGAAAACTATCTAAAAGAATCACGTGCAAGAAAAGACGAGATATATGATCTTCTCGAAAGGCGACTTTCTAGCGAGACAGTCCTATGAAGAACTCCCAATAATACACTCTTTCTCGGTTGGCGATCCAAGATACTCTTCGTTGAATGGGAAGATCATTGAGAGGATCGAGCTATTACCACTCTCTCGATCAGATAGATTATTGTACTATCCATCCCTTCTTTTCTTCTTTGTTTACTGCGCTCATCACCCCGAGAAGCTCACCTGATAATGTCCAGACAGGCGTACCACTTTCTCATGGAAGGAGTACAATATCAGTCTCGAGAGCTCATGTGAATACTCTTCCAGAGAGTGTCACATCATATCCGATATAGCTTGCATTCTCTGAGAGGATTTTCCCATCAATACGCATCCATGATCCTGATTGGAAGACCAGAGCATAGATTGGCGTATTTATTTCTGATACTGAAGTCCGTTTTATTGAAGATATTTCCTCTTGAGATGATTTCTCTAGAAGAATTCGAGCCATATCAGCACCAGTCGATACAAGTATTTTCTGGATCTTTCTCTCATTTGAAGATTTTCCTCATTCTTTCGAAATCATATATTCCTGATTCTTCGAGACGACATGCCCTGCGGTCAGGAGAGTATTCGTGTCGATGAAGACTCCCTTCCCTATACTATAGCCATCTCAAAGTGATATATTCACTATTCTCTCTTCTGGATGAAGTTCCAGAATAGAGGAATTCTCATGGGCACAACTCGAAAAGAGAAATACAATACTGAGAGAAAATGAGATAGGAAATATTTTCATAATTATACCGAATAGAGAGGAAATACCGAGATATGTAAAGTAGAAAAACTGGAGAGCTATTCTTATGGTATAGAAAAAAGAAAAAAGTACAGCCAATAAAAAGAAAGCTTTAACTCATAGGATTATAAAGATTTTTTGATTTCTGATTATCAATTTTTGATTTTTCTATATACTTCTCTCATGTCGAAAAAGAATATCATATACATTCAAGGAAGAGATAGTTATGGAGTCGATCTTGAAAAGGAAAAACTCATAAAAGCCTTCAAGGAAAGACAGAATGCTCACAATATTGATATCATTCGTATAGAAGAAGTGAAAGATTGGCGAACTGTGGAGCAAGATGTTTTCTCTATGGGGCTTTTTGCTGAGAAAAGACTTTTTTGTTTCTCTGGGTGATATACATCAAAGTGAGAACTCGATGAGAAGGTAGAAACAACGAAAGAATCAAAAAAGAATTCAAAGGCCGTAGAAGCAGAAAATATGATAGAAAAACTCTGTGGGAATATTCCAGATGATCACTTCTTTATTCTCACTGGAATGTCCTTTCGATCACGATCGACTCTCGCTCCTTGGCTTGAGAAAAATTCAGATAAGAGAAGTTTTGATGTTCTGTGGAATGTTGAATTATGGCAAAAAAGATTTCCAAATCTTAGAGAAGGAATAATTAGAGAAGTGATAAATATCTATAGGAAAATGGAATCTTCCAATGAAGAAATCGCACTTGATCTTTCCTATGCACTTGCCCACACTTTTGAGAAGATTTCTCTCATAGCGGAATCACGAGAAATAAAAAAGAACGATATCGACGATTCCCTTATTTTCGAATGATGAGGAAAGATATTTGATCTTACTGATACCATACAAAGAGGTGATCATATTTCTGCACTCAAAATATTTCGGAGCATAATAGAGACGATGAATATCTATGCTTGTATAGCGAGCATGATAGGACTTCTGCGAACCGCTGTCTATGTAAAATATCTAAAAGAACACGGAGAAAGAGAATGAGAAATAAAGAAATATATAAAAGCTCATCCATTTATGATACAAAAGGCTTATGAATCTCACATCTCCTATGTGAAAATCCGAGATTTCTATCATAAAATTCTTTCTATAAATATCGCATACCATAGCGGACAATGAATGAGAGATCCTGAATTATGACGTATTTTGGAAATAGAGCTAGCTATTATAGGATTGAAAAAATAGAAAAATCCTTAGAATGTTTCGGTATTTTTTTATTATTTTCTCTATGCAAAAGCTTCTTGTTGTCGCATCTCTTCTTTTTATATCTTCTTGTACTCTCTGGAATAATGAGGTTCCTACTGTGACACCTCCAGCACCTACACCAGTTGCTACGCCACTTCCTATGCCAACTCCTACTCCAGAAGCTCCAAAGAATTCTACAGTATCTCTTAACTATACCCTCAGAGACTGATCTCCGACTGGAAAAGTTCTCGAGACTACTCTTGTCGATGTTGCTCAGGCAAATGGACTCTACCAAAGTGGTGCTCGCTATGAGCCATTCCAATTCACTCTCGGCGCTAATGCTGTCGTTCCTGGATTCGAACGAGGAGTCATGACTATGAAGGCCTGAGAAAGAAAGATGATTGAAGTTCTTCCAAAAGATGGTTATGGTGAAAAGACAAAAATAGAAACTATCAAGAATTATGAGATAGCACCAAAGTTTACTGTCACTACAGATCGTCAAAAATTTGCTGATAATATTACTGAGACAGTCACTTTGAGCGCCCTTGGAGAACAAGGAAAAAATCTTGTTGTTGGACAGACTCTCACTGGATGAGCAAATATGCTCGCGAAAGTAACAAAAATAGATGGTCAGAATGTGACTCTCAATATTGATAACAAAGACAATCCATTTTACGGAAAGACTCTTGCTGTCGGACTTACTGCTACAAAAGAAAAGGCAAAATTCACTGTTCAGTCTCTTACTCAAACATGAATAACTCTTGAGATAGAGAATGGCAATAGTCCATTTACTGGAAAAGAATTCGTTGTCGGAGCTCAAGCAACACTTCCAAAAGATGGATGAACTCTTACAATAAAGGCTATCAATGGTGATGATATTACTATCGAAGCACCGAATACTCATCCGCTTGCTGGAAAGACACTTTATTTCGAAGTCGACGTTCTCAGTATATAGAAGATTTCTATGAAGATTCATATTGTATCTCTCTTTGGAGAAAGTATACAACCATATCTCGAAAATAGTATTATGAAAAGAGCCCAAGAAAAGGGGCTCTTTCAGTATATAATTCACAATCTTACTGATTGGACCGTAAAGAATACCCGAAGAGTTGATGATAGGCCGTATGGATGATGAGCAGGTACTATACTCACCATTGAGCCAGTTGTGCTTTGTATTCGTGACCTGATAGCACAATACTGACCTATACGAATTATCTATCCTTCACCTCGTGGAGAGATTTTAACCCAGGAAAGATGTGAAATGTATGCAAGTACTCCTAATGAGCAATATTGTCTTCTCTGTGGTCATTATGAAGGAATCGATGAGAGAATATTTGAATTGTTTGATATAGAAGAGATTTCTATAGGAAAATATGTACTCTCGAGTGGAGAACTCGCAAGTCTCGTATGGATTGATAGTGTGGTCCGTCTTATTCCATGAGTTCTCTCACCCGAGTCATTAAAAGAAGAATCATTTTCACTTTCACTTAACGGGGAAAAGGAATATCCTCAATACTCTCGTCCTGAGTTTTTTGAGTGAATACAGGTACCAGAAATACTTCTCTCATGAGATCAAAAGAAGATCAAAGAATGGAACCACAGAAATACAAAATAGAAAATCTTTCTTAACCTCCCGTACTAACCGTATATATATTATTTCCTATTCCCATACGTTTCTTGAGGGGAAATATTCGAATATCTCCTGTCGTTGGCGCTCAACTGAGTGTATCATCTACCGTCTTGAGATAATATTGAAGGTCTGAAAGAAGCGAATAATAAACAGCTGTAGAGAGTGTGTCTGCCGTCACTTGAATGGTATAGCCATTATAGAATATAAGAATATCACTCAGATTTCCATCCTTATAGAGGGCCGATATCTCAACTGGCGATGTTGTATCTCATCGTGCGATAGTATATGGTGCTCTCACAACACGGACATAATCTCCCTCTAGAGTCCAAGCTGATGTATCTGCATCTGGCCATATTTTTTGAACTTCTAGTATGCGAGGATCCGTCGTGAGAAGCTTAGTATTTTTTACTTTTTCGATAGGAGACATACTCGTTCGAATAACCGAAGAAGTTTTTTCATCCACTATTGGAAGTGGTATTTTACTTCATGAGAGGGTTTTATATGGCGATTTTATATAGTCTTTATAGTTATTTTCCTCTATGAGATTTCAAAATGCCTTGAGTCGAATAATCTCATCTTGTATTCGAGTATAGGTATCTATGTCAGATCATCATGATGATGACCAAAGCGCTTCAATAGATGGTGAAACAAATTCAATCACCGCATTGATATTATCAATATTTTGCTTAAATTCTTCAGAAATCTTTAACTTCGTCCCTTCTCTAAGATCAGGAGAGACATAAATAGCATCACCATCACTGATAGTATAGTAGGAATAAAGCGAATGAGAAAGCGTTGTAATAATATAATCATAGAATTGTTTAGAAAAGCTCATTACTGTTTGCTGTTTCTTTGCTATATCTTCAATAGATTCTATATAGAGATTTGCGGCACGGAAGAATATTGAAAGATATGTATATGTGGAAGTATCCTCAAGGGTTGACTGGGAAAAGAGACTATTTTCTTCTGTTTTTTTGAGGATATTGAATGCATAAATAGCAATATCAAAATAATCTTTCTGATCAATCTCATTTTTTTGCAGTGTCTTCTCAAGTTCGACAGCAGTCGGTCAATATGTATCAATCTTTATGCTATTTACACTTCGTTTCTGTGTAAATAAATTGCGTGAATATATATCTGCAAGACTCTGAAGAAGATATGATTTCCCAGATGTTGGCTCTATACCAATCATTTTTGCTATAGATTCATAGATTCCCTGATATCTTGAGTTTGCTACTCATCCATAGAGTGCAAATCTTCCATCGAGAAGAAATTGTTCTACTATTGTTTTTGCTGTATTATCCTGAATATTGAGAAGTTTTGCCTGCTCATAAAGTCTTCCAATATTCACTACGAGATTTTCAGAGCTTCCTCATGAGTCAACCGCACGAGATAAAAGAGCAGAAAGTTGTACAAGCATATTATGATTTTTCTTGCTTGGATTGAGAAGAAATGAGCTCACATTTTCTTCTGTTAAAGCTCATTGATATGAATATCGCTTCTGTATATCAATATTTTCAACTTTTTTTCGAAAATTTGAAGAAAGGGCTCGAAAGAGTATCATTGATTTTTTTGGAAGGCGATAATTAAAGAATGTATCTTGATCATCTCCTATATTTACTCGTGGATTTACAAACTCAAATACCTCATTCTGTCCCTCTTGAAGGGAAAGTATTGTACGGAAAAGATCTGCACCCTTGAGTGAACGATTTTTAGAGGGATCAAATCGAATATATGATCATGGAAAGAGGATCATGCTTGTCATCTCTTCTTTTGCTGTAAGAAAAACAAGTCTTATAACGCCATCAATTGCATAAATTGCAACTTTCCCATCTGCTTCCTTTCAAATATAAAAGCTTCCATTTGTAATCTGATCAAGACGAAATGTTCATGCTTTATCATACACTTTATATGATTGAAAAAGATCATAAAGCGACATAATTCCTGGTACATCAGATATTATAATATCTGATGTACCGCTTTCTGTAAGGACTCAGGACTGTGATCATTCAGGAGCGAGATAGAGAAAAGATCCAAGCCTTCCAAAATCTACAAGAATAGGTGTATCCTTTGATATATTTCCCGATATATCAATAAGTTTATTCTCTACATCAAAATAGTTATCAGTCTGAGGAATAAGCCGAACTGAAGAATATGTCGTCTGATCCATAGTACGTACTACCTTCTTCTCAGATATTCAAAATACAATAGAAAATTCCACAAAGACGACACAGAAAAAGACAGAAAGAAATGATGTAAAAATGATAGAAGTCCAACGATTCATATGAAATAGGATAACATAAATTATCCTGAATTGCAAATTGTTTACGGGAAACAGTCAGCAAAATAGAGGTTTTTTAATTGACTATAGAGAAGTCTATTTTTTCATAAAGAAATAGCAAATTCTCTATTATTATCAAGGGCATTCGATGTAAAATTCACACTTCCAAGAAAGATTTCTTCATCATCTCGGAGAATAAGTTTCGCATGAAGATATGGTTTCTTGAGCCAAGCCATTTTGAATGTATAATTTTCCCAGAATTTTTGTTGCATATCCCCACTATCTTGAGTATTAGCCTGACAGATACGAACATCAATACCTGCGTGGGATTTTTTCTCAAGCATACTGAGTATTTCTTTATCTGAGATCGTCTGATTATAGATATAGATATTTTTCTTTGTTTTTTCAATAGTATCTCAAATCCAAGATCTCATATTTTCTGGGGAAAGTCAGAGTCGTGGATCGATTCATCAGGAAAAATATGGAGGAACGTGACGAGAATCAGAGAGAAATACTTCTTCGAAATTCTTCATGAATGATATATCTTTCCCACAATATATAAAATCCCGGTTCTTAGTAAATGTACTATAAGACCAATTCCCTGTAGCTACACACCATCCATCATCGATAATCCACATTTTTGCATGAGTGAATGAATAACGAGTATTATCAGCATATGTCACCTCAATTCACGCATTTTGAAGAAGTTCGAATGCTGTATCATTTATTCGAGGAGTCATATAGACATTCCCTTCGAGAATTACTCGAATATCAACTCATCGCTTATGTGCTCGCAAAACCGCATCTATAGTCGATTTTTCTGTCCACGTATATATTTCAACCCAAATTCTTTTCTTCGCTGTATCAAGAGTATTTACAAGTTTCTCGAGAACTTTTTTATCAGGTAAAGTACTTAATTCTCATTCTAGTGACTCTGGAAGTGATCAGGAAGAGATAGTAATTGGTGTTTGCTCGCGTAGTACATGATCTGAATATTCTTCTGTACATGAGGAAACTCAAATAAGCAGAACTCAGAAAAATAGCAAGAGAAAACTATTTTTTGATGAAGTTGGAAAATTCATACTTATATTATTCCTGAAAAAATACTCTTAGATATCTTCATTCCATCCTATAAGAACTGTTGCATCATCTATATTCGCATATGGGAAAAACCGTAAGAGATACTCATGTATCGATTCTGATGGGGATGCTGAAACAATATCATTACCATCTACTTCTGGAAATGGAATACTAGGAAAATATGATTCTCAATGACTATTTCTTAGTACAATCCGTCATGCTGGTTCTCGGAATGAATTATCATGGATGAAACAAAGAATATATTTTCTTTTCAGAACATCATAAACCCCATGATTTCTTGCTTCTTCGTGATCTCCAATATACTTCCTCGCGTCATTACTCAACTCTATAATATCAGATATTCCAGAAAGAGTAGTGAGTATTTGAATATTCTTTTCAACTGAGCTCTCATTTACTTCTCTCTGCACGGAAGAGAATTCTTTTTTGGTATGTT
>JAVHOR010000106.1:0-8921 GCA_036170175.1 Patescibacteria group bacterium
TCTTGTCACTGATATTTCGACATGAGCACCTCTCGCCGATCAAGAAATAGTGGTCAGAAGAAATGTTTCTCGTACGTATAGTGAAAAATGGAATCCTGATACAGGTCAGTCTGAGAAGACATATCTTCCTCTTTCTACTCAGGCATTTGCTACAGGAATTGTCCTTGGTCGTACGAATAGTCTCTGAATGCTCGAGACAAAAGTAGATACACTGAAAGGGAATGATGGATATGATTCAAGTCCTTATGGTCTCTCATTTGAGGATTGGTGGAATTATGAGGGAAGGTATGATAGCTTTCTTCTGCAATCTTGGTCTTCCGATAGATTTGGATATGTTGTCAGTACGTGGAATGATGGAATTACAGGATACAATTTCGGAATCAAGGATTCTGACTATTCATGGAGTTCGAAATCTCTCTATACGGCTTATCTTCATACAGATAGAAGACTCTATCTTCCAGGAGAAAAGGTCTATATTCATGCGATTCTTCGTCAGAACGAGAAATCCCTCACCGTTCCAAGAGATACGCCATTTGATCTCATTATAAATGATCCTACTGGCCGAGAAGTGAAACGGATGACAGTAAAGACAAATGATTTCTGATCTCTTTCTATTGATCTTGATCTTGCGAAAGATGCGCCACTCGGATCATATAGTATGAGTATTATCTCTACAAAGAATAGCGAATATATCGAGAATGGCTGGGGAAACTTCCAGGTAGAAGTATTCAAAAATCCGACATTCACCGCGACCGTCACGCTGAAAAGTCCTGAGGTTGAAGGGGAAATTATCAGAAACCTCAGAAAAGTAGAAAATACAGATCCATATACTCCTTGGTATAAAGATGTTTATACAGGGAATTTTTCGATCGAATGAATCGTAAAAGCAAAATACTATAACGGTGCGGAAATGAAAAATACTTCATTTACCTATCGTATCTATAGAAGTGAATATTATGGAGATGATTACTGGTCAGATTGTTTCTGGTGATGTTATTATGAGCCGCCGATAGAATTCTACACCGAGGGAACGGGCACAATCGATAGTGATGGATATGGTACATTTCGTGTTCCAGTAGACTATAGCTCATACTATAGTGACTACAAGTATACGGCAGAGATTATTATTCGTGATGCTCTGAGTGGTGAAGAAGTCACGACTCCTGGAACACTTCTCGTCCGTCTTCCAGAAGAGTACAAGGCATTTGCCCCAGAGAACCCACTTCTCTTCACTCCGAAGAAAAAAATTCTCTCAGCAACGGATACTCTTGCCTGAGAGATCAAGCCAGAATATGGAAAATGGTCCACAAGTCTTATCGGAAAATATCGATATGAGATTATACAGAGAGAATATGTCGAAGGATTTGTCGATGATATACGGGCAGGATCTCTTCGTATTACCACACCAGTCGATCATATTATCGCGAGTGGAGCAGTCGTATCGAAAGATTTCTCCTATAAAATGATAGGAGCAAAAGCAGGAGAATATCATATCCGAGTACTTCCTCTTGTGTCTTCGGGTGAGCCACCAGAATCGAGTATATCTGATACAATATTCTATATTTCTGGAGATCTGAGTTCTTTGCGAGACAATACTCTTAGGGTCATCCCAGAGAAGACAATCTACAAGCTCTGAGAGACAGCAAAAGTTCTTATCCAAGTTCCATTTACTGGATCACACCTTCTTATTACCAAGGAGAAATGATGAGTCATCGATAAAGAATATGTATACCTTACAGGAAATACACTCACTCGTGAAATACCAATTGATGATACTATCATGCCAAATGCCTATATTGGTGTGGTCGCACTCAATGCAAATCCAGTAGAGAATTCCAGAAGTTACGCGGTCTGATATGGTGAGATTATCACAGATATTGCTGACAAGAAATCTATTCTTACGGTTGTTCCAGATAAGACCACTTACAAAAATCGTGAAAATGTGAATGTTGATCTTACTCTCACAGATCGATCAGGAAATCCTCTCCAGTGAGAAGTGACACTTATGGTCGTCGATGAGAGTCTCATACGACTTCTCGGAAATATTGATCTTGATATTATTCCTAAATTTTATCAAAAATTCCCATTTACCGTCAAGACATCATTGTCAGCTATAGGTATCGAGCGCAATCGATTCCTCTCTCGAAAGGGATCCAATGGATGAAGTGGAGATAAGTGAGGTGGAGGTATAGAAATTGCTTCGCGAATACTTTTCAAAAATACGGCCTATTATAATCCGAGTATTCGTACAGATATTTCTGGAAAAGCACGAGTGAATTTTGCTCTCCCAGATAATATTACCGACTATCGAATCATTGCTATATCGAATACTCAGGATTCTCGGTTCGGTGTTGCTGAGAAGACTATCGAAGTACGCAAGGATTATGTTGTCGAGGTTCATGCTCCGACGATTCTTCGGAATGGTGATACATTTACTCTCACAGCGAGCGCCTTCAATAACACGAAGCGCATTACACCAATCGATGTGATTCTTACTCTAGGTACAGGTGCGACAAAAATCACAAAACAGTCTTCACTGAGTCTTGATATCATGGAGGCAAAGAGTGTTGATTTCTCTCTCTCTGTTCCTGCATCTTGGAAAGATGCTGTTTCCTATAGTGTCGAACTTCGTGAGAAATGAAAACTTCTCGATGGTATCACGAGTTCGATTCGTATTCCAGAATTTCCATTTGTCGGGAAAATTTCTCGTAAGATTGAGCTCTTTACAGGAACGACATTCACTTCTAAAATACCAAAAATTCCAGAAGAAAATATCGATCCTACGATTTCTCCTGTCAGTATAAGTCTCTCTACTTCCTATGCGAGTGAGCTTGGGAATGCTATTGCTTCACTTCTGAGTTATCCATATGGATGTATCGAACAGACGATTTCTTCGACACTTCCGAATATGGTAGCACTTTCTCTTTCCGATAGTATTGGTACGATTATCGATCGCCAGAAAGCGCTTCTGAATATTAAGGTAGGACTTGAGAAGATTCTTCGTATGCAACATTATAGTGGATGATGGGTCTATTGGGAAGGCTCAAATGAGGCACATGCTGCTATTACTCCATATGTTCTTCGATCACTTCTTGTCTTTCGAGAGCTTGGACAAATAGTACCAGATGAAGCTATAGTGAATGGAACGAACTATATTCTGAGTAATGAATCTACCTATACTCTCGATCCAAATATGTATGCCGAGGCGACATGGACTCTCGCTAATGTCAAGAATGAACAAGCAGCGGAATGGTGGAAACGTATCGATCCAAATAAACTCAATCGACACGGATATCTTGCCTATGCCTATGCAGCGGAAAAGCTTTCTCGATTAACTCCACAGATACTCAAAAATCTCGAAAAGATAATGACTACAGAGTCTGATGATTATTGGTATTGGAATCTCCATGCTGATAAATCACTCTATGTACAATTGCTCTTTGATCGAGGAGAAATAGATAAAGCTCTTCCGCTTCTTGACTCTCTTGTTCGCGAGACAGATATGAATTCATATTATGTTTCCACTCAGGAAAAGATTCAGTTATTTCTCACTATTGCACGAGAAGCTCGTCTACGAGGAAAAATATCTGCCCCTCTTGCTGTTGCTCTCCGTTCTGATGGACTTATCGCTGATGTTTCACTGACTTCAGATAAGCCATATTCGAGTATTGTATCATCTCGTTCGAAAGTCGGAGAAAGTTTTACTCTGAAATGAGATAAAGATACTCCACCGATCTATGTGACGACGCGCACTGAAGATCGACCAAAAGATATTCTCCTCATGAAAGCGTATAGTACAGGAGGACTCAATATGACTCGTACATTTGAACTTGTTGATGAGTCACGTTGAGTCGATAGTGGAGGGAAATTTCTCGTCGCTACTCCAGTGAAAGATTCCATTTTCCAGAAATGAAAGCTTTATCGAGTGAATCTCACAGTAAATCTCCCTAATTATGAAAACAAAAGTTGGTATAATCTTGCTCTCGAAGACTATTTCCCAGCAGGATGGAGGCCGATAAATGGGATATTTCATACAGAAAGCTCTCTCACACATGAAGAAAGTGATAGCTGGTGGGACTATATAGAGTCAAGAGATGATCGTCTACTTTCGCATATTTCTTATGGATATGGAAAAACGCGTAATTATTCATACTATATTCGGCCAGAATATGTAGGAGAGTATCTTTTGCCACCAGCGACAGCATATTTTATGTATCGTCCTGAATATCATAGCTATACTCAGTATCAGAAAATAAAAGTTGTTCCCTAATTCTTTTTCTTATTTTTTCTTCTAATCCCTTCTTTTATGCGCTGTCCAAAATGTAAAAATCTCGATACGAAAGTAATCGATTCTCGAAGTACAGAAGATGGTAAGGCAATACGTCGTCGTCGTGAATGTGAGAAATGTGGCGCAAGATTTACGAGCTTCGAACGACTCGAATTTGTATCTTTCCTTGTCGTCAAATCTTCCTGAGAGAGCGAGCCATATGATCGTACAAAGGTTGCAAATTCCATGATAAAAGCCCTGACAAAGAGAACATTCAATCCAGAAAAACTTGAAGATATGATCAATACTCTCGAAAATGAATGGGCTCAGAATAAGCAGGGAATTACTTCCAAGCGTATTGGTCGAGATATTCTGAGAAAACTTCGTGATCTTGATGAGGTTGCATTTCTTCGATATGCTTCTATTTACCACAATCATGAGAATGTAAAATGATTTGTAAAATTTATCGAAGATGAACTTGGATAACATTCCTTTTGTGCATACAGATATACCTTTCCATTCTTGATTTCTTACACTCGTACCACTTGGTACGAGTTTTGTCCATGCTCCACTTATCTCTGATGAGCTTCTCTCTACTCTTTCAGGTATTCTCGAGAAAAATAAGAAAATCCTTCTTCTCTATAATCGTCGAGGCTCTGGCCGTGCATGGATCTGTCAAGATTGTGGTTATTTTCCGCGGTGTCCTCATTGTGATATCGCCCTTGCTTACCATACTTCACCGACTCGTCGACTCATTTGTCATCAGTGTGGATATATTGATCATATTTCCATCATCTGTCCATGATGTGCTGGGAGTAGATTCCAAATGGTCGGTGTTGGAATTCAGCGAGTTGAGTCAGATATTATTCATTTCTTTCCTAAGGCGAAAGTATTGCGTATTGACTCAGACACCGAGATAAAAAAATCAGCAATTGCATGAGAGATAAAAAAATCAGATATACTCCTCGGGACATATAGCTCACTTCCACTTCTTCACCAGAATATCGATCAGATTGTGTTTCTTCTTTTTGAATCTGATCTGGCACTTCCTGACTATCGAATGGAAGAAGAACTCTATCATACTCTTGAGTATGCAAAAAAATCAGGAAAAAATATTCTTATCCAAACATATCTTCAGACACATCCACTTTTATCTATTCTTCTCGACGGAAATTATCATGATTTTCTTTCCTATATGAGTGAGGAGCGAAAGAAATTCTCGTATCCACCATATGCAGAATTTGCCCTCATACATGTCCGAGATAAGAACAAGGATAAAGTAACAGAAATCATAACGAAGCTCGTCAATAAAATTGAGATCCTGAAAGAAGCTGAGGTATTTCTTGCTTATGATCGCGATATTTGGGAAAGACAAGCATGAGAATGGAAACAAAAAATCATCCTCAAATGAAAGAATCTTACCAATATTTTGAAAGAACTCGAAGTAGAAATAGTGCGCAATCGTTCGATAAATCTTGAATGGAGATAATTTTCTTAGAGAAGTATATCTTTTCTTCTCGAATAGCTCCAGCCAAAAACCGCGAGGATTATGCCTCCGAAGAAAAGAAAGAAGCCTCCATATCAGAAAGTTTCCAAAAGAAATCATCCACAGACAAGACCAATCACATTCGCAGCATTTTGCAGTATCTTTATAGGACCAGCAGAGGCATTGGGATCAATTTCTGTGAGTCACATAGTTTTTGCATAAATCGTATTATATGCATAGAGAAATTGATTCTGACCTTGTGACATTCCGCAGGCGTATCATATACTATTGATGACTGCCAGTATGAGTACTATACTGATTCATTGTATAGAGCCGAATCCATCATGATATATAATACTTATTATTCACATCAATATAAGTGATGTTCATGAGAGTATAAGTCCGAAAAATGCTATAGTTTTTACTCAAAGTTTTTCTGATAGTCTATTCGCAAATTCCTGAAGGCAAATTCCAGGTATCGCAATCATAGCGAGAAAGATATAACTCCAACCGTGTTTGAGATCATCAAGGAAACTAATAAGAAAGGTGGTTGCAAATGTATCCCAGAATCAAAAAATAAGCACAAGAGATATTGTCCAATATATAATAATGTGTATTGGCATATGCCCCATTATGGATACAATAATACGAGCTGTTTGTTTTGTCTCGGAAAAAAGTACTCACCATTTGAGTACATTTTCCTCTTTTTGGCGTGGCTTCATGAAGATATATTGCGCCTTCTCGATTATTTTCGGGAGATCGATCGTTGATATTTTCTCTGATATATATTCTCTTACATTTTCACTATTGAGCCTACGAATTCATATAGTGAATGATGTGATATCTTGAAGCGAGATAGTCTCATGAGAATTATCAAAGAATCGGAGTGTGAAAGCAAGAAATCCTGTAATAGTAATACTAAGAAAAAGTATCGCAAAAGTTGGATTGACTCCTAAAATAAACCCTGAGAGTATAAGACCAAGAAGCGATCCTATTCAGTAAGTGATATTGTTTCGTGCTAGTATTTTTCCATATTCGCTTGGATGTGCATGCGAAAGTATATAGCCAAATGTTGAGATATCATTGATTTCTTTCGTCAGACCATAACAAAAAGATGCTATCAGTACGAGTATCCAATTGAGCGCATCACTAAAAAACCATCTTACGGCGCTTTCAAATCCTTCAGGAACAATGATCTTTCCTATATTCCCAATGTGGGCAAATGTGCCATAGATAAAGTTAAAGAATATTGCAACAGCAATAAGTTGTGATATCGCACCAATTGTAAAGAGTTTTTTGGTAGAGTAATATCGTTGGAGTATACCGAGAGGAATATCGAGAAAAAATGCTATAAGATTGGCAATTCCAAGAAAGATACCTACAAGAAAAATACTTTGAAGTTGAAATGTAAAAAAGAATACGACAGAAAAATGGAAAATCATCCAGACGAATCCCTGGAATGCATTGGTGATATAAAAATTTTTGAGCTTATATCCATCAAGAGCAGTATTAGCAGATATAATAATCGGGTTTATATCATCAGAAATGTTCTGAAGTTGTGACATATTCATGTTTTTGAGAGCAGTTTCTTCCATAGGATATCTTATAAAAAATAAGCCGAATGAACGGCTCATATATAATCACGAGTCATTTCTTTACGAATATTCCTGACCAGGGAATACATTTATCATATCAGACTTAATTTCCCCTCACAAATCTTATATGATTTTCTCCTTGCAGAGAGTGAATTTTTACTTTTGCTCTATCTGCGCGATACTTCGTATAAGGTTGAGCTTCGTGGATTGATGATATGAATGAACACTTTCGAGATCAAGGCGAATTTGTTTTTGTTTTCTGAATTTCTCGAGACGCATTTGAGCTTCATGGGCATTTTTTGCATCTTTGAGGGTGTCAATCATTTCTATAGCTTCATCAAGGAGAGATTTATTCGCACTATCGATCTCCTTGCGTACCATGATCATTTCGATAATATATGTATCCCAGTTTTCGAGTATATGATACTTCCGACTTTCTGTAAGTGCATCAAATATCACCATGATATTATGGCGATCTTCATCTGATAAAGGCGATCTCTCGAGAAGCGTGAGCAAGCGGGAATTTCCCATGACACGAGTAGAGTGAATATTAGACCAGAATCAAAAAAACTAACACATAATTTATTGTATTAGTTTTTAGAGATTTGCAAGTTTTTGATTAAGCAGAGATTTGATCAGTTTTTCAGTAAAGATTATAATTTGAGGGAACGAGTAAGAATCGCTATAATTCGTTTTCCAAATGAATTTTCTTTTCAGCTTATAATAATATCTACTTCTTTTCGCAAGATCTCTATAAAGGTTGCAAGGCCATCAGGAGTCATTCATCGAACACGCTCTTTAATTATCGATGCCTGTTTGCGCATACTCTTTGGAAGTTGAGTTAAGAGTGAATCTACTTCAAGAGTCAGTATTTCAGGATGTGAACGTAGGGATTGAGTCATAAGAATGATTTTATCAGAACTTTCGCAGAATTGCAAATATTTATAGTGATTATTATAAATAAAGCAAGAGATTCTCCTAAAAATTATTGCTGGATTATTCTTATTTTCATGTTTTTTGCAAGTTTATTTTTTCTTTCTCTTTTTAGAGATGATCTCTGAGGGCATTGATCATGGGACTCAGACTTGCAGGTATCTCTTTTGGCATTTTTGCATCGACAATCACATACATATCACCAGTCTTTCCTCCACTTGTTCTTCATTTTCCAGAGATTTTGAATTTTGTCCCAGGCTTTGTTCTTGATTTTATCTTGAGTGAGAGGTGTTTTCCATAGATTGTTTTTACAGCAACTGTTGTATCGAAGAGAAAATCCATAAAAGGAATTTCGAGTGTTTCTGTAACATCGAGATTTTCTTCGACTTTTTTCTGTGGTTGTTCAACATCTTCCTGTCTACGTTTTTGTTGCCTACTACTTCATCCCATTCACCCGAAGAGGTCACCGAGATCGAATTCGAATCCAGAAAATCCCCCCTGCCCCCCTTGTCAAGCGGGGTTTCTTCATCATCAGTTTCATCAGAATTGTGAAAAAATATCATCAAATCATGATGATTGTCTTGCACTTCATTGTCTTTGTCATCTTCCGAAAGGATTTGCTTCGGCAGAACCAAATTGA
>JAVHOR010000107.1:0-8794 GCA_036170175.1 Patescibacteria group bacterium
AGCCTTCTCCATACCAGAGAACATCTGGAGGCGAGCTTCGTCTCCGAAGTGAATTGATTTGCTCATAAATTGTTAATGGTTAATGGTAAATTGTTAATGGTTAATGGTAAATTGTTAATGGTTAATTTTTTGGGCTCCCCCTTGTTAATAGAGACTCTCGGGGATTTTGTTCCTGTCATTGCGAGGTACGAAGCAATCCAGGAAAATAAAAGGATTTCATTATTATAGCTAGATTGTTTCCTTTGTCCCAATGATAGAACAGTTAGTTATCTTTGAGATGAATTATTTTTTTGATATAATTGATTATATTTTATAGATAAAAATTATTTATCTATAAATGATTCCCCTTTTTAATTAGTTTCTAATGTACTTTTTGTGCAAAAAGTACCAAAAGCATTGGGGAGAGAAAAACTCGGTCGCTTCGCTCATCTGATTTCTTTTTATCTTCTGACTCAAACAGTTTCTCTCCCCAAACCACACTGAGTTCAGTGTTTTTCAGTATTTGTATCTAACCAATCTTCGCCAAAATATACTCAAATGCTACAATCTTGTAGGTAGTATCTCCGACTTTCACATCGTCACCGCTATATTGTCCACTGATGACTCGATCTCACTTTTTGAGGTCGATTTTTTGAAGATTACCGTCTTTATCAGTCTTTCCAGGGCCGACAGAGATGACCTCATAGAGTGAAGGACGCTCCTTGTTTGCACTATCTGGAATGATAATTCCTGATGCTGTGACCTTGTCCGCATCGATCGGACGCAGGAGGACACGATCTGATAGGGGAGTGATCTTCTCGATCATATCATGGGAAATGGTCATAGAAAATGAAGAGTTAAAAGATAAAAGTATAGAGCAAAGATTTTTAAAAAATCTTTTGTCATCCGGAGGGACGAGGGATCTGCTAGGTTTTTTTAATGAGCAGATTCTTCCTTCGTCAGAATGACAAGGCAAGAAAACAAAGCCTGTAAATTATAGGAGAAATGCTAATAAATCCAAAAAGAAGAAAAATATTAGCACGTGAATTATATACGTGCTATTTTCTAAGTCAAAAAAATTACATCTTTCTTTGAAAGATTGAGTTGCAAATATGAAAAATATCGTACAATAAATGTGTTCAATATACTTTATCTTTCTCACTATGCTTATCCAAGGAGTTCAGCAAGTTCGAGTGTTCTACAAGGGTGCAGATTCTGCTGAATGAGGGAATTCGAGCTGGCCATATGCAAGCCCAAAAGATGTACCAGACTGGAAGAAATCAGATATTGCTGTAAACACAGGAGATATTATTCCTAATATGAACCTTTGTTCAGACCCATTCTTACAAGGACCAATGGCAAAAATAAGAGACAACGTCACTCTTGGGATCATGCAGATGAATCAATCTTGACAAACAATATGGGAAATAAGTGGTAAAATGTTTAGGGTCTAGAGTAGTTGTATAAGAAAAACTCCCGAATTCGGGAGTTTTTCTTATATATTGTGCATATTGACTCACTCTCGTGTAGGAAGTTCACAGCCAATCATGGCAATGAACTTCTCCATATGATCGATATCTCGTATCTGTTGGTCATGACGTTCGTTTTTTGCGGTTTTGGTATGGAACTTATATCGTGTGAGGAGTGTATAGACGAATTGCCAATAGGAACAATCAGAAATATTAATATGTCCTATAGTTCGTATCTCTTCGAGATAGTTGAGGGAATAATAGAATTCCTCTTTTGTTCCAATATTATCAAGATCGGCATCTTGGATTACTTCTTCTAGGTGTGTTTTTGGCTTTGCAAAAAGAACAGTTGCCATGATAATTCCTTCTATTTTTGCGATACGTTTTTCATTGTGACTATGTGACTTGAGCCAAGCTCGGGCGATACGGGCTCAGACATATTCATTTTTCTCATATTGCTCTGTGAATCCAGTATCATGGAAGAGACATCCAAGCTGGAGATCTTCGAGATCTTCTCCATCGACTCATTCTGCAAGAGCGAGGTATGTCGCACGATCGAGAACACCCTGAGTATGTCAGGGATTGTGATATTGATATGACTCACATTTTCTGAGAATATCGAAGACATAGGATTTTGCTTGTTCCATGAGTGACATAGAAGATGAATAATTAATAATAGATAAAGAAGAATCTAGAGAGAATGAGAAATCTAATAACTCATTGATCATAGCACTTTTCCTTTTTTCTTGCAAAAAAATAGAGTTTTTCTATAATCACGAAACTTTCTACTTATTATATTCTTCTTATGCGTCTTGCTCCTCGACTCACTTTTATCTTTGTGATTGCTACAGCTTCTCTCCTCTATGTATTTCCATGGGAAAAATACAATATTGTTCTTCCAGAAATAATAAGCCAATATATCAAGCCATACAAATTTGGACTTGATCTTCATGGTGGCGTCGAACTTGATTATAAGGTCGATCTTTCACTTATTCATACCCATACTGGTGCGAATGATTCACAAATATCAGAATCCTCTATAGTCGATACTCTGAAGTCTATTGTTGATAAGCGTGTATGAAGTCTTGGACTTGAAGAGCCGACAATCACGACAGCACAGTATGGACCTGGAGAATCTCATCTTATTGTCCAGATACCAGTGAAAGATTATTGAAATATTTCTCTCGAAGAAAAACGAATGAAGAATGCGGAAGATATTGCAAGGGCAAAAGAAACTATCGGGAAAGTTGTACAGCTCGAATTTCGTGAAGAGAAAATAGAAATCACTGATGCTGATAAAAAAGCACGAAGAGAAATAGCAGATAAAGCTTCAACTGAGCTTTCTACGACTCCTTTTGTTACTGTCGGGACAAAGTATCGAGATCAATATGAAAATGTCGGATATAATACTGCGAGCGGAGCTCTTCCTGTAGAGCTACGATTTACCAATATGGATACAGTTACTCTTCCATATATTTCGCCGGTGATGTATGTCCAATGACAAGAAACAATTGGCGCAAGTGGCTCAACACGGGATCCTGGAGGATATGCGATTGTTTCTCTTGAGAGACGTTATGATGTACCATCACTTGATGCAAGTGGCGCAACAGTCAATAATAAAGAATATGACTATTCTGTCATCTATATTGACGAGCGACCAAGTCTCTGGACGCCAGCGAAGACAGCAGATGGGAAAGTTCTTGGAGATAAGTATCTCACTCGAGCAGGGATTTCGTTTACTCAAGCTGGAGCACCACAGATAGATCTTATCTTCAATGAAGATGGAAAGAAGATATTCTCTGAGCTTACAAAAAGACTTATAGGAAAAAAGATTGCGATATTTGTCTGAGGACAGCTTCTCACAGCACCGACAGTTCAGTCGGTGATCTCTGATGGTCGAGCAGTTATTACAGGACAGTATACAATCAATGATGCCCAATCTCTTGCTAACAATATAAATACTGGTATTGTTCCTGCACCAATCTTTCTCACGAGTGAGCGCACGATCGACGCAAAGATCGGAAAAGATGCACTTACTCAAATTAGTTATGCTGGACTTATAGGACTTCTTGTGATTGTCATTCTTCTTGTTTACTTTTACCGAGTTGCATGACTTCTTGCTGGAGTGGCTCTTATCGTCTATTCTCTCATTCTTCTTGCTCTTGTGAAGTGATTCTGAGTGACGCTGACTCTTGCTTCCATTGCCTGAGTGATACTCTCAGTTGGGCTTGCAATCGATGCAAATATCCTTATCTTTGAACGTATGAAGGAAGCTCTTCGAGGAGATATGCATCTTGAGAAGGCGACAACTGTAGGATTCGCAAAATCATGGACAGCAATCTGGGATTCACATATTACATCACTCATTTCTGCAATTATTCTCTATGTATTTGGCATATCACTCATCAAGGGATTTGGTTTTATGCTTGGGTTAGGTATAGTTTTATCGCTCTTCACAGCTATGTGGGTATCTCGAATACTTATTATCGCAGTTGGGCGTTTGATGAGTGAGAATACAAGACTCTTTATAGGAATCACAAAATAGTTGCTAAAAGATATATATTTACTAAAATCAAGAAATTTGATTTCTTGATTTCTTTATGAGAATTCTATCAGTCGATGAAATACCAAAAGAATGGAAAGGTACACTTACCCAAGCTTGACTCGCGAGATATCAATTATTTTGTGATGAAATTAGGAATATTTGAATTATTCAATGAAAGTCTATAGAGAGGGTAGCTGATATTCTTAAATTAAAATGGGAACCTGATTTTCCTTATTCTGACTTGCGGAGCGGAAGACTAAAAAAGAACAGCCTGAAGATCTTAAATAGGCCATTGCATATGTGAGTCCTTGTAAAAACTAGAGATTGAAGTGTACAATTCATAAAGTGAATACTTGAGATGGATTCTATACCAGACCTTTCATGACTTCCATTTTTAGAATTAGCCCTTTAGTTACTCTATGATTCTCTGATTTTTTGATTCATGACTTGGCGGTAAGGTAGTCATGGAAGCATTCCAGAAGGAATTTCCTGAGATAGAAATGATTCTCGAAATGGATAGAGAGAATGTGCCATATTGATGAAAAGATGGAGAGGAAATTCGCACATTGACCAAGAAAGGTGTAGAAAGGCTTCATTCACGATGAGCTGATATTGTGATTCTTGCCTGTAATACAGCAAGTGTTCATGCGCTTCGCTGGATGCAACAAGAAGTTTTTGTAGGACGACATATTCTTGGCGTCACTGTTCCTGGTGCTGAAGCTATAGTCGAGTGATGATACCGAAAAGTATGAGTCCTTGCGACAGAGGCGACAGTACGAACACGAATGTACAAAGAACGGGTACATATTCTTGATAACAGTGTGATTGTCGAGGAAGTTGGCGCACCTTGACTCGTACAGCTTATCGAGGCAGGAGTTACTTCCTGAAAAGAAATTGATTGATTATTATGAGAATATCTTTCCCAATTCTCTCCTGATATCGAGGCTCTTGTTCTCGGATGTACACACTATCCACTTATCCGTGAATCTATAGAGAAGGTTTGGATAAGTCTATACGGGCAAACACTTCATTGAGATTCCCCTTTATTTCATAATTCATTTCAGATCATTGATCCAGGTGTTGAGGCAGCAAGGAAATTTAGGAAATGGATGAAGAGGAGAAAGTAATTGCAGTTGCTGACCCGAGTTCTTTCAGATAATTTATCATTTTTTGGTGATATTTATTTTCTCGTTCGCATAACTGCATTGATGGAAATTTCTTATTGAAACCTTTTTCATTTCAATTGCATGTAAATAATAATATTTCTCAGTTTTCCGAAACAAATGGTTTTAGAAAGTTTTCTCGTATCATTCAAATAAGCATAGCATTTATATCAGTATATTCTAACTCTTTGAGGCTTTCAGCGTCTACCCGTTTATTCAGTAGCATAAAACATTGTCGAGGGGTTGCAAATTTTGGTCATCTCATGAGCGCACTCATAGTGCTTCGAGGCTTATACCTCTTATCATCTATTTTTTTCCATTCTGCAAAAGAATTATTGTAAAATTGAATTTCAGATCAAATATTCATTCCATTGAGATATATATATCCGCTCAAACTTGTATTTTTAAATTTTTCATCTGTCGAGTCTCATCGTTTTCTAGTTGTATGGACTGGGTGTTTATTTTTTCATTTCATCTTATCTTCAACATTCTGGATTTGACTTCATAGTCACCCTTTATCTTTAAGAAGATATCAAAAATCAGACATAAGAGATGCAAACCTGGAAATAATATCAATTTTATCAGTATTATCAGTATTATCTGGCCAGATAAATGCCATTCCAATAATATCTCGTATTGCATCTATATTTGTATATTCTTCAGTTTCCCACATTTTCTGGAGTATACTTCTTATTGTCTTTAGTCTCCATTCAATAAAATAACTTTTATTATTGTATTTGATACTTCATGAATAAATAATCGCATCATCTTTTTTATTTTGTTGAATATTTTCAACCTTATATCCAATATGTTTAAGTATATTTGGTATTTCTTTGATACAAGATTGCGCTTCATTATGAATAGTTTCAATTTCTGCTATACTTGACCAAGCATGGAATGTTTGTATGATCCGGAAGGCATTTTCTCGTTGCTCTCCGCTTCATGAATTAAACATTTTTTCAATTTCTTTGACAAGCTGATCAAGGTTTTTACAAAAACTAAGAGGAATATCAATTCAAAATATCTCATCAAGATACCTAAGCATTTTTGTATAGATATCTTTGAACTGTAAGTCAATATCATTATAAGTACATCAGGCTATGTTTTTTATCATTCCGATACTTATCATTTTTTTAATATCACTTCTTCGTTGTATCTTTGGAATTTGACTAAATGAATATCATCCTTCATCAAGGAGAGAAGGTTGTTTTGATGAATAGTCAAGAAGTGCTTGATTCTTTGTTATAGCATCTGGAAGTATATTTCGTAATTTTTCTCCTATATCGGACTGTCTTCATCGTATAAGGAAGGATGAATAGACATCTCAAATATTCTCTTCATCTATATGCCAGTCTGTCTCTCTTTCATTCTTTCTATATTTATGGAGCTTTCTCAATAAATCGGTCCAGCATATTGGATGCTTAATAAAAAAATCTCTTAAGACTCTATGGGGATTTCCTGGGAATAAGTTTAGAAGAATTACTCGGAGTGCTTCTTTACTATCTATGGAACATATTTCTTTATATCTTCATTGTGTTCTATTGATAATAGTTTCACTTATGGAGGTCCTCAAAAGGTCAATTTTTGATGTGCTGTTTGAAGATATTTCAGAGAATGACATAGAAGAAATAATTGATTTTTTAAGTGGAATGAATATATAAGTAAGTATGATTCTTATCTACTGAAAATGAAGGGTTGGTTCTGCTGTTGCAACGCTTTGTGATCTCCAAGGAATACTATATGAGATTCATGACGATAATGATATGCCAAGCTCATTTGATTGCTATGAGAAAATTATTCCATCGCCAGGAGTTCCTGTATTTCATAGGATTTATCAGAGTGGGAAGATTATCTCAGAGCTTGATTTCGCGTATCAGTTTTTACCGAGGAACTTTACCATTATAGCAGTTACTGGCACAGATGGCAAATCTACGACATCATGGATTCTCTATAATCTTCTGAAGACTGAATACGGAGAGGAGAAAGTCTATATTTCAGGGAATTTTGATGTCCCATTTTCTGCGACTGTTCGGGAAATTCTTACGAAGAAACAGAAACGAGGATATATCGTCGTAGAGGTATCGAGCTTCATGTCATATTCACTGGAGAAATTCTCTCCAGAATATTCGATTTTTACCAATTTCAAGCCTGATCATCTCAATTGGCATGGAAATATTCAAGAATATCTTGATGCAAAGATGAATCTCATTCATCATACAAAAAAAAGCTCTATTATCAATAATCAAGTGATTAAGTTTGTATGAGAAAATAAACTCAATATAAATATATCAGAAAATATTCGAATGTTTGGGAGTGATATTTCTCTTCGAGACTCGACAGATGGTGAGAATATAAAAATCTCTGGAAGAAAAAAATACCTCCTTTCTGAGACGCATTTCTCGGGGCAGCATAATGCAATGAATATTCTCGCAAGTACTCTTGTCATGAATGAGATGAAGATATGCTCAAAACGCATAAAAGACTATCTAAAATTGATTACGTGACTTCCACATAGATTAGAAACTATTGGAGAAAAAAGATGAATTACTTTTGTCGAGGATTCAAAGTCAACATCAAGTCAAAGTCTTGAGGCAGCACTTGGATCATATATGCCAATGGACAATGGACAATGGATAATGGATAATTTATTATTGATCGTCTGAGGTTCTGATAAATGAGATAGTTTTACCTATCTTGCTCCATTATTTGTTTCTCGGGTTAAAGCGATGGTATGCATCGGTGCGACAAAGAACCAATTTATCGAAATCGCCAAACAATCGAATATTTCCTATCTGAGTACAGATATTCTTATAGATGGAGTAAATTGGCTCTATGAACAGGGAAGTGATGGCGATATTCTTATGCTATCGCCTGGATGTGCGAGCTTTGGACTTTTTCGAGACTATCTTGATCGAGCCAATCAGTTTCGTGAAATTATTAAAAATCTCCCAAATTAGTTTGGGAGATTTTTTTGAGAAACTTATTTTGTATTTCCCGATGAAGAAGAAATTGCTCATGATGCCGTTGTACTAGTTCATGATAATGAAGATGATGTTGGAATATCTATAATCTCGAAGAGAGCAAACCAGCTTTGTCCAGTATATTTTGTGAGAATTTCCTGAATTTTTTTGATGTCTTGATTTGCATTCGCTGCAACAATTTCTTTCTTTATAGTCTCAATAATTGGATAATCAGCAATGGTATTGTCATTCATCATTTTGATGATATATGCCTGACATTGTGCCATCTTTTGACCTCTATTTATACTCTTGCCATCACGATATGACTCATAGTTTGTTCCTGCTATATCGATAAATTCTTGATCCGTCTGAAGTTTTCATTTTGCCCTTTCATTAATTGCAAGCTCAAGACAGAAGTTATCAGTTCGGACAAGTCTCAGATTTTTTGCCGTTGTCGTCAAAAGAAGCTTCTCAAATCGTGTCGTAAGTGCTCTACGAGGATCACGATCGATGGTTGCAGCATTGAGGTCCATGAGAAGATATTTGAGTCCTACTTTCTTCATACGATCGATAGTTACTTCAGGACTCTTATTATAGAAATAGTCACCGAAAGTAGAAATAAGACTATCTTCCAAATACCTTTTTCTATTATCATTGATAAGATAGGTCATGAATGTA
>JAVHOR010000108.1:0-1879 GCA_036170175.1 Patescibacteria group bacterium
ATGTATTTTCCACCACAATCTGTCATTGAGATCCATCATTGATAGGATTATTGTTTACTACATGAAGGAGTTTATCAGGAGTTGTCGTTCCAATACCTACTTTTCCAAGCATATAGACATTTTTCACTCACCAACCATCATCTCCACCGATGACAAATCCAGCATCATTATATCGAATACTTGATACACTTGTCATAGAGTCATGAAATCCTATACTTGTATTATCTGTTCCATTAAGTTGAAGATTGTAATTCCAATTTCACATATTAGGGAGAAAATCTTCTGTTGTTTCTCCAATACTTAATTTTCCTCATGCAACATGAAGTTTTCCATCAAGATTATTTGTTCCGATTGCTACATTTCCCCCTGTATAAGCTATACCATTAGCAACATCTCACCATTGAGAGGTAATAGGATGTGTCGTGATATATGTGGTAAACAAAGTAGTAAGTTTATTATCATAAAAACTATTTGAGAAAAGATCTGTAATAAATGTATTATCTATAAGGCCTCAAAGAGTACTACAATTTGGTGTAAGATAATTCTCTGCAGTACTGGTTTGAAATCCTGTGATAACTTGTCCAGAACAATTTGTAGCAAGATTCTGAAAATATGTAGCGAAAATACCGCCAGTATTTGTAGTATTTGCACCTGTAGGTACACCACTTGGTACCGCGAGAGCAATGCCCGAAGTCGAGAGAGTGAGACCTACAATAGTAAGTCATGCGATGAGACGAGAGGTTTTCATAAAAGAAAAGTTAGGAAATGGAAGAGAAGATAAAAAGAAGAAATTGAGTAAGAAGAATGAAAGGCTTTAGTTATTCATTATTGAGTCATGGTGGTGGATTGGTAAGTATTCGAGGATCATGTTCGATGATGATAGAGTAGTCTTCCCAATTATGATTATTTGATCCATTGGCTGATTGATTTGATTTATCATAGGTGCGAAAATAGTTCCAATCATACTTGATCGAACTTGTTCTATCACATGCTCATTCTGTATATGGACAAGAAAAGTTAGGAAAAAGAGTTGCTCAACCAATAGTATTTCTCGAGATGACACTTCAGAGTATATAGAGCTGATTTTGAGGAAGATGAATAACCTTTGCTTCTACATCATTGTAGAGAACTCCTGAACTCTCACCTGAATAGATTGTCCCCTCAGCAATGAGAGACGTATAAATATTCTTTACATTTTTTCCGAGATAGATATTTCCACCATTTCCACTCTTATCTTTCATCACGATGATCACACGAGAATTATCTACTTGAGGATCTTTGGAAATATCTGAATCTATATAGACATCACCTCATTCGACGATAAGTGAACGAGTATGTGTTGTGTTCATGAAATTTCATGGATTATTGACGGATCCAGTTATTCTATAATAGAGAGTATCACTATTGAGCATGATTTTATTTGTAGCTATTTTATTTATCTTCGGATCAGTATCTCCAATTCCACGAGTCATGAGGGCAATATTTTTTCGTATAGTATTCAGAAGTGATGTGACAGAGACAGAATCAAATTTATTTCATACATAGTATTCTGTATCATAGGCTTTGTTGCCTCAAATATTTCCGAGAATTTTTACTTTATTTTTGAATACCGTGTTGGCACTCGAAAAGTCTACATATCCAAGTGTATCACTCCATGCATAGCCTGAGAAGCTCTGAGAACCAGGAATATATGCTACTCCAGAATATGAATTTGGATCGAGAGAATGGAGCGTCAGCCATCCAGCATTATCACTCCATGCATAGATAGGAGATTGCAATAGCCATGCTGACACACCTGATCCGACTTCAATAGGAATACTTATATCTGGAAATGTAAGATTTGTTGTCTGATTTTCGAGCTGAGCCCAGCCGACCGTTT
>JAVHOR010000109.1:0-8640 GCA_036170175.1 Patescibacteria group bacterium
ATGATTACATTTTCCTTGAGTCCTTCGAGATTATCGATCTTTCGAGAAGTCGAGGCATCGACAAGAACACGAACGGTCTCCTGGAATGATGCTGCAGAGAGCCAAGATTCTGTGAAGAGAGAAATCTTTGTCAGACCAAGGAGCATCTGCACACCGATTGCTTCCTTCTGTCCAGATTTTGCAAGCTCACGATTCTCTTTCGAAAAGCGAATAATATCGACGATATCTCCAGGAAAGAATGTCGAATCTCCAGCATTGGTAATGCGGACTTTCGAGAACATCTGACGAACAATAAGTTCGATATGTTTCGCATTGACCGTTTGTCCTTGGGAAGAATAGATTTCCTTGATATCTGCTACGATATAGAGCTCAGCTGCGAGAGGCCCTGCAGTATCCATGAGAGATTGAAGACTGACATGTCATTCTATGAGTTTTGTACCAATCTTGACAGTATCTTCTTCCTTCACTCGAAGATTGCGTCCTGCTGGAGCGCTATATTCGACCACTTCTGGAACAAGATCTTCAATAATAATGACATCATCTGTGACTTTTACTACATGACCTGGCTGTATTGCCTGGATTTTCTGCTTTGATTCCTTTCATTTTGCGATGATCTGTTTTAGCTCAACTGTATCTCCTTTTTTCACGAGGATATTCATCTCAACTTCACCAATATAGTATTCTCGGACTTGTTTTTCGAGTGCTTCAAGGGTGATCTTCACTTCAGATCCTTCTTTTTCGATATTTGTGACTCTCGCATTGAATGGAGCAATTTCAGCAAGATATTTTGGGTTGCGAGCTTCGAAAAGTTCTTCCACACGAGAAAGACCAGCCGTAATATCACCTCCTTCCTTCGCTACTCATCCTGAGTGGAATGTACGCATCGTGAGCTGTGTTCCTGGCTCACCGATCGACTGAGCGGCAATAATACCGACAGGAGTACCTATTGCTACGATATTTGCTGTCGCAAGATCGAGACCATAACATCTCTGGCAGACTCCTTCTTCTGTCTCACATGTGAGTACAGATCGGACTGCTACCTTATTGACGTCTGAGCCAAGAATAAGTGCGAGGACATCTTTCGTGATAAGGGTTCCTTCTGGAATTACGATTTTCCCTTTTGTATCAAAAACATCTTTCGCTGAGAATTTTCCATAGATCTTATTTTCGAATGTATCTCCAAAAAGACTCTTTCCTTCTTCGCGATCGAATTCTTCATATCGAAGTGTATGACAATCATGTTCACGAGTCAAAATATTCTGAGCTGCATCGACAAGTCGACGAGTGAGATATCCTGATTGCGCTGTCTTAAGAGCCGTATCAGCCTTACCTTTTCGTCATCCGTGCGTTGCGATAAAATATTCAAGTGTGGAGAATCCTTCTTTGAGATTTGATTTGATCGGAAGTTCAATTGTTTTTCCTGTAGGAGAAACGACGAGTCCTTTCATACCACAGAGCTGCGTCACATTTCACCAATTTCATCGAGCTCCTGAGTCTACGAGATTGAAGATTGGATTATCTGGAGAAAAGTTCTTTTTCATCTCTTTTTCTATACGAGCCTTCACAGCTGACCAAATCTGAAGAGACTGGAGATACCGCTCATCTTCTGTGACAAGACCATGCCAAAACGCTTTTTGAATATCCTTGATTTTTTCTTCTCCTTCTTTTACAAAAATATCTTTCTCGACTGGAATAATCATATCAAAAGCTGATACTGTCAATCCTGAGAGAGTTGAGTATTTGAATCCAAGATTCTTGATTTTATCTGCAAGAAAGGCTGTCTCTTCTCCACCAAGAATATCAAATGCCCTAGAAAGAAGTTTCTTTACAGCACTTTTCCCGACAGTCTCATTGATAAATTGAAGAGGCTCAGGAAGTATCTCATTGAAGAGAAATCGTCCATAGGTTGTATCAAGAATCTTTCATCGGAAACGAATCCTTACTGGCGTATGAAGTGTGATAGCACCATTCTCATAGGCCATCATAGCGTCATCTCAACTTGCATATACATATTGAGAATCACCTACATCAATATTTGTAAGATAGTAACATCCAAGGATCATATCTTGAGAAGGTGCCACGATCGGCTCACCATTCGATGGATTGAGCATATTCTTTGAAGTCACCATAAGACTCGATGCTTCATGTTGGGCCTCAAGAGTGAGAGGAAGATGAACTGCCATTTGATCTCAGTCGAAGTCCGCATTGAAAGCAGTACAGCTGAGTGGATGAAGCTGAATAGCCTTTCCATCGATAAGAACTGGACGAAATGCTTGAATTCAAAGTCTATGAAGGGTCGGAGCACGATTGAGGAGAACATATTTTCCATCGATCACTTCATCGAGTGTATCCCAAACTTCTTTCGTGCGTTCTTCGATAATTTTTTCTGCATGTTTTACATTGTATGCATATTCTTTTTCGATAAGTTTTCCGATCACAAACGGCTTGAAAAGCGTAATTGCCATCGATTTTGGAAGTCCACACTCATTCATCTTCAGTGATGGCCCGACGACGATAACAGAACGTCATGAATAATCCACACGTTTCCCAAGAAGATTTTGACGGAATCGTCCTTGTTTTCCTTTGAGAATATCAGAGAGTGATTTGAGTTTTTTCTTCGTTGCTGTTGTATATCCTGGACGATTCGATCGTACATCACCATTGAGAAGCATATCGACTGATTCCTGGAGCATTCGTTTCTCATTCTTGAGAATAACATCTGGTGCTCCAAGTTCTGTGAGTTTACGAAGACGATTATTTCGATTGATGACACGACGATAAAGATCATTCAAATCTGAAGATGCGAATCGACCACCATCGAGCTGGATCATTGGACGAAGATCAGGAGGAAGTATCTGAAGTGCTGAGAGAATAAAATTTTCAGGCCGTTGTCCAGATTTAAATAAGCTTGAAGCGAGCTTCAATTTTTGGAGGATTTTTTTGTGTTTACTTTTTGGTGCGATTTTGAGCTCTGTCTGATGTTCTGTGATAAATGCCTTGAGGTCAATTCGCTCGAGAAGAGATTTGATATGTTCCGCTCCTGTTCCTCACTTGAAGACATGAGGAAATTTCTCATAGAGAATGCGATAATCGAGCTCACCGATAACTTCTGCAACTCGGAGTACCTTGAGGAGATCTCGAAGTTTTGCATATTCGACATCAAGTTCATCAAGACGACGAGTATGCATTGCTTCAAGTTCTGTAAATTCTTTTTTGCTGATTTTTTTCTCTTCAAGCTGAAGTGTGAGAGATCCTACAGTTTGTTGAATTTCTTTTTGAAGTGTAATTTTCTGATTTTTATACGCATTTTCGAGCTCATGAAGAGACTCATCTCTCTTATCCTCATAGACTTCAGTGATAATGTATGAAGCAAAATATGCAACTTGTTCAAGCTTCTTCACAGAAATATCAAGAAGAAGTCCCGTGCGTGATGGAACGGATTTCAAATACCAGATATGAGCGACAGGAGCAGCAAGCTCGATATGCCCAGTGCGCTGACGACGAACCTGGGAAGTCGTGACTTCCACACCGCAACGCTCACATATAACACCTTTGTAGCGAATACGTTTGTATTTTCCACATGCACATTCATAATTCTTGCGTGGACCAAAAATCTGTTCACAGAAAAGTCATCCTCGTTCTGGACGCTGGGTACGATAATTGATCGTCTCAGAAATAAGAACTTCTCCATAAGAAAGTGCTTGTACATCTTCCTTGGAAGCAAGTCCGATAGAAATAGCTCGAAGGTTATCGAGATTTTTTCCGACAGTAATATCTCGTCGTCCTGCATGCTTTCCTATTTGGGAATAGTCGGTAATCTTATCATTGAGGAAGTTCTCAAGATCTTTTGTCATTGGAAACATAGGAATAGTGATTAGTGATTAGAATTTAGGTATTAGTTTTCTGATGTTCTATTGTTTTATCATTCCGATGAAGGAGGAATCTGCTTCTTGTATCTCTGGGGCAGATGCTTCGTAAACTCAGCATGACAGAAAACTAAGGAACCAACGGACTTTATCACTTTTACCATTCGTATCACGTGGGTGAAGAGTTCAGAGGGGAAATATATTCCCTTTCTCTTGGACTATGCCATACGGATGAAGTGTTGGGATGTGTGGTTTTCTAGTGAGATTCCAGGTTCTCTCTCCTTTAGGAGAGGGTTAGGGTGAGGTAATTATTCTTTTTCATCCTCAATAATTGAAGTTGTCACTGGTATTTCTTCTGTATTTTTTTCTCCTTCTGGTATATCAACTTCGACATCGAATGCTCCTTCGAGCTTCTCAAGCTCTTCGAATCGAGTCTTCATCTCTGTATCAAGGGCTTCGACTTCTTCTTCAGAGAGAAGGTCAATATTGAGATTGAGTGCTTGAAGCTCACGAAGAAGAACATTGAATGATTCTGGAACATTTGGACGCCGAATCTTCTTTCATTTTACGACAGCCTCATAGAGTTGTGTACGACCATTGATATCATCTGATTTTACAGTAAGCATTTCCTGAAGGATATTAGCAGCGCCATATCATTCAAGTGCCCATACTTCCATTTCTCCAAGACGCTGTCCTCCATTTTGTGCCTTACCTCAGAGTGGCTGTTGTGTCACCATAGAGTATGGACCGACACTGCGTGCATGGATTTTATCTTCGACAAGATGATGAAGCTTGAGCATATACTTCACACCGACCATTGTTTTCTCTTTGAATTTTTCTCCAGTTTTTCCATTATAGAGTTGGAATTTCCCATCTGCTGGAATTCCTGCTTTCTTCATAAGAACTCCGATCTGATCTGTCGTCACACCATTGAGTATTGGAGTTGCTACAGTAATGCCAAGTTTCTTTGCAGCACCACCAAGATGTGTCTCAAGAACTTGTCCAATATTCATACGAGAGATAACACCAAGAGGATTCAAAATAATATCTACTGGAGTTCCATCTTCCATAAATGGCATATCTTCAATTGGAACAATACGAGAGACAATACCTTTGTTTCCATGTCGTCCTGCCATCTTATCACCAACTTCGACTTTACGAGTTTGCGCGACATAGACTTTTACTTGTTTGAATACTCCTGTAGGAAGATTATCTCCGTCTTCGCGACGAAGAACATGGACGCCGATGACCTTGCCACCTGATCCAGATGGAAGAATGAGTGATGAATCTTTGACATCTTTTGACTTATCACCGAAAATAGCACGAAGAAGGCGTTCTTCTGGAGAGAGTTCGACTTCTCACTTTGGAGTGACCTTTCCTACGAGTATATCTCCTGATTTTGCAAAAGCACCAATACGGACAATACCATCGACATCAAGATCTTTGAGTTTTGCTGGTGATACATTTGGAATATCATTTGTTGTCTGCTCAGGCCCAAGCTTGGTCTCACGAACATCCATAGTATATTCATTGATATGTACAGATGTATAGAAATCATCCTGCATAAGACGTTCAGAAATGATAATCGCATCCTCATAATTGTATCCTTCCCATGGCATATAGGCAACGAGAAGATTACGGCCTACAGCGAGTTCTCCATTATCGATAGATTGACCATCGGCGAGGATTTTTCCAGCTTCAAATTTCTCTCCAGGAGAGACACGGGCCCACTGATGAATAATCATATCATGATTTGATCGCTCAAATGTAGAGAGTGGATATGTTATTTTTTTACCGTTGTTGTAGAGGACAGAGATGTGTTTTGCATCGACTCCAATGACTTCTCAGCCATCTTCTGCCTTGATGACATATCCGCTTCCTTCCCCAATAATACGTTCCATACCAGTACCAACAACTGGTGCTTCCGCACGAATAAGTGGAACTGCTTGACGCATCATATTCGTTCCCATTTCGGCACGAGTCGCATCATCATGTTCAAGAAATGGAATAAGTGTCGTTGTCTCACTCATGAGCTGTTTTGGAGATATATCGATATGTGTGATTTCTCCGACATATGCGACAGTTGCTTCAGACGCCTTACGAGCCGAGATACGGGTCTCTATAAAATTCCCATATTTATCAGTCGGAGTATTTGCTTCTGCAATGATGAGGCTTCGTTCTTCATACGCATCGAAATATTGGTAGTCATTCGAGAGAAATCCTCGAACTTCGATCATTTCTGATTTTACATTTTTTATAATAAGTACTGCAACTTCTTTTGTTATGAATGTCTTTTCTGGAACGATTACCTTTCCTTTTGCATCGAGAATATCTTCGAATGTAATACGATTCATGAGTGATTTCTCATCATTCTTCACTGTGTGAGTGATGATACGAAATGGTGTTGTGATAAATCCATATTTATCGACGCGTGCGTATGAGGCAAAGTGAAGTACAAGACCAATATTTGGTCCTTCTGGAGTCGCGATCGGACAGATTCGTCCATATTGAGTAGGATGTACATCACGAACTTCAAATGAGGCACGTTCACGAGTAAGACCTCCGACACCAAGCGCTGTGACACGACGCTTATGAGAAAGCTCGGAGAGAGGATTGGATTGATCCATGAATTGAGAAAGCTGATTGGTACCAAAGAATTCTCTCATCACTGCTATCATCGGACGAGAATTGATAAATGTTCCTGGTACTGCTTCATTGAGATCAGTAATTATTGTCATACGATCTTTCGCGATTTTTTCCATACGAGCAAGTCCGACTTTCATCTTATCATAGACAAGCTCACCGACAGATCTGATACGGCGATTCTCAAGATGGTCAATATCATCGATATGAAATCATGGACGACCATCACCAAGAGAAAAGAGATATTTCATTCCTGAGAGAAAATCAATTCCCATAAGAACTTTCTCAGCTTCTGGATCACCTGTGAGTTTCTTATGATCTGGAAAATGTGGAGAAAATTTACGATTGATTTTGATACGAGCGACATCACCAAGATCAAATTTCTTTGAGTCAGAAAATGTTGACTGAAAAAGTTGCTCGACTCGTTCATCGGTACCGAGATCTCCTGGACGAAGAAGCTTATAGATAGCGTAGAGTGCTTCCATGCGATTCTTTGTTTTATCTTTTTCTATTGTCGGTGCAATATGTCGAGTAATCCAGTCATCTTCTCACTTAAACGCATTCAGTATATCTGCGTCACTCTCATAGCCAAATGCTCGAAGAATGACAGTCATAGGAATTTTTCTTTTTTTATCGATTTTTACATTGACCACTCACTTTTTCTCGATCTCGACTTCAAACCATGATCCACGATGTGGAATAATCTTCATTCCAAAAAGAGAAGTCGATTTTGGATCTGGTGTGAAAAACATACCAGTCGAACGAATAATCTGATTGACGATGACACGCTCAATTCCATTGACAATAAATGTTCCCATTTCTGTCATGAGAGGAATACCTCAGAGATAAACATCTTGTTCTTTGATCTCGCCAGACTGCTTATTGAGCATTTCAAAGCGGACTTTCATCGGAGCTTCATAATTGAGATTCTTTCTCTTACAGTCATTGACTGAATATTTTGGTTCTTCGAGAGAATAGCTCTTATAGTAGATAGAGAGTTTTTCTCCTGTGAAATCTTCGATAGGAAATGCCTCATCAAAAGCCTTTCCGATACGACGCTCAAGGAAATCTTTGTAGCTATCAAGCTGAACTTCGATAAGACCTGGAAGTTCGAGAATTGTACGATCATCAGTAAAATAGTATCTTCCCTGATCATGATAAAGCTCCCCGATTCATAGCTGATTCGGAGTATATGAGACAGGAGAAGAAACGGGTGTTTCTTTTTTCTTCGTCATAGGTATGTAAATGAGTTAAAAGTAGAAAGTGAAAAAGTGAAAAGAAGGAAATAAAAGTATACATAAAATACCTTATTCCTCGCGATTTTCCATTTTCTGTTTTACTTCTTATGTAATATCGAGCTCTACTTTCGCATGACAAGCGAAAGATTTTTGAGGATTGATTGACATGAGAGTGCTCTGATTTTCCGCGTATATTACACGAAAACATGCCCTCACAATTGTGTAACTTATCCGTATTTGTGAGTGCAACTGGCAGTAGTATAGAAAGAAGAGTGAGGAAAGCAAATTATTTTCAATGAAAATAATTCTATAAAAAGATGAGAGGAAAGAAAAAAAAAAAAATTTGCATTTATTTTTCTTTTGTGATATTCTATTTTTATGATTCACTTTCTTTCTATGCAAATTCTACAGAAAAATCCTCGTCTCAAATCACTCTCAATACTTCTTCTCACAAGTATTGCCACTCTTGGTATATCCTGGAGCTATGCGGATATAATTCCTATTTCTGGAATATTCGGAAATCCTCATGTTCTTGGACAATTCTCTCCATGAGGAAATGCTGGATCAATCATATTTTCAGGAATGACGCTTGATCCTGATTCTCCTCCAAATGTGACACTCAAAGGGAAATGGGTATTTCTTGAAACGGTCGGCTGGGCTCAGCTCGAAAATCAAACAACAAATCTTACAGTTCCAAATATAAGTATTCCTATTGAAGTCGGATCAGGCGTATCGGCATGGCTATTGCAATCTCCTATCTATGCATGGAGTGATAATGCTGGGTGGCTGACGCTCCATTCTCTCGATCCAGCTTCATATTCTGGAGTAGCATATGTTCCTGGTTCTCAGAGCTTCTCAGGATACGCATGGAGTGATACACTTGGATATATAGA
>JAVHOR010000110.1:0-8636 GCA_036170175.1 Patescibacteria group bacterium
TTACATCACCATGTAGAATTTCCTCCACATGAACCAGCAACATTGGATACTGATGCCCCTGTTGCACAAGCAAATTGAGATGAATTATCACAAACTCCGTTCACTGGAGCTCATACTTGTACTTGTCATGACGAGGATCCAATATCATAGAGTATATAGATGCTTCATAGTCACTTAGCACTATTGATTGAGGCATTCCAGATTCACATATTCGTCAGATCTCCTGTCATTCCTATGGTTGATCCAGAATAGTTTCATCAGAACTCATTCTCCATATGTGCCATGAGAAGATATCATAATGAAGATACACCATAGGCATACTTTCCATTGTTTCCACATCATTCATCATAGGTATTTCCACTCGGACTCGAGAAAGATGATATACTTCGTATATAGACTCATGAGAGTGCATTGTATGGAGCACATCATGATTCATCGAAAGGATATGTTTCCTTGTCTATTTTGTATGATGCTGTTGCGACTCAGAGCTGTGATATATGACTGATTCTTGCTGCATCTCGACTTCTCTTCAGGTATTGTATCATACTCGGAAACATGGAAGCAGCAAGGATACCAATGATCGCGATGACGATCATGAGTTCCATGAGGGTGAATCATTTCTTATATCTTGAGAAATACATGGGGGGGGGTATGAGTTTCATATAGTGGTAGATTATATTTTTTATTTTTGCAAATTCCCCTTACTTCTCTTTTGGAAAGATATACTGTATGAGAAATTCACGGATTTCTCGATCAAATTCGTCACTTTCTTCAGGAATCTTCACCGTAAAAACATAGACAAAATCATTGGCATTTGGTATCTCAGAAGTAATATCGATGCTCATAGGAGAATACTCGCCTATTTTTCCTTCTATAAGCATAAGAGTATCCTGCACATCCTTCGGGGAACCAATAGCCTTTTTGAATGGCACACGGTATGAATATGTAAAAAATCGTCTTCTCGTGAGATTTTCGAGTTGTTCAGTCATGAGAATCCTATTGGGAATATAGACAACCTTTCCATCGGTACTCATTATTTTTGTATAATTTAAGCTAATCTCTTCCACGATTCATTCGACTCATTTTATCCGTATTGTCTCACCAATCTCAAAAGTCTTGCTCATAATAATCGAGAGGCTTCCAAGAAGATTGGCGATAATATCCTTGCTCGCGAGAGCAAAGATAGCTCCTGAAATTCCAGCCCCTGTGAGAAGCCCTGTAGTATTGATATGAAGCGACTCAAGGATGAAAAATCCTCATCCAATCCAAAGAAGAAAAAGAATAATAAATCGTATCGTAGGAAGAAGTTTTCTAATGAGAAGATGCTCTGTCGCAAAACTATACTTAATCTCTCGAAAAATAAGACTAATAATATTAGCAATTATTGTTATCAGTAAAATTCCACGAATAATAGGATAGATGGTATCTATGAGGGTCAGTGTTTCTGGAGAGAATCGAAAAAGTGTAGACTCAGTCAGGCTATGATAGAGAATAATTGTGAATGACAATAATATCATCCAGAAAAAGAGATACCAAAGATGGGTTATTCGAGATTGAGAAGAGAGAGACATACTCCTACTCTACACTATTTTTATTTTTTATGCAAATATCTATGCATATGCTTGCATTTCGTCCAATTTTCCATATTCTCATAGTGTTTTTTCTATGAGTTTTCGTATCGCCAACATTCATGAATATGATCAATTTATTGCTATTGATCTTGGGTCGTATCGTGTTCGAGCGAGCCTTTATGGTCTCAACGATGGACATCTTGTCCATGAGGGGTCCGCAAGTGTTCGCCAAAATCGAAAAAATTTTCTCGATGGAACAATCACAGATATGCAATGAGTTGCTATCACGATAGAAAAAGCTATTCATGAAGTTTGCAAGAATTCACATGAAATTCCCGAAGATATTATTCTTGCATTTTCTCCAGCGGTCTGTATCTATGATACAGTAACAACTCAATATATACGTACTCAGAATGAAGAGACTCTTTCTATGCAAGAGATTGATACAATGATCGAGAAAATCGAGCAGACTTCCCTCTTCCATGCAAAGGAAAAAGCTAAGATTCAGTATGGACTTATTCATGATGACATCCGTCTTATTTCGAGTACACTTACGGAGATTTTTGTCGATGGAAAGCATGTCACAAATCCCATAGGATTTACGGGAACCCAGGTCCGTATTACGGTTCTTAATGTTTTTTGTCTCGCAAGTGAATTCAATATTATTCGTTCCATCATTTCGAGCCTCAAGAAACGAACCATTTCCCTTGTCCCAATGCCACTTATATTTCCGAAGATTACAGAAATAGGAGAACAACTCTATGATGATACAATCTATATTGATATTGGGTATATGCATACGACTTTTATCTTCGAGAAGAAGAGCTCTGTAGAATCTTTTGAGACATTTCCATTTGGATCAAAAATGTATACTGAAATGCTTTCGGGTGCCTTTCCCAAAACTTCCTATATAGAAATCGAGAACATTATTACGCGAGTCAAGCCAAGTTCTATAGAAAAAGAAACAAGAGAATCCCTTGCTCGAGAATACCTCTCATATGTAATAGACATTCTTCTTTCCCTTCTCGAAAGGAATAAGCACTCTCCACAGCATAAAAATATTTTTGTATCAGGTGGAATATTCAGCTCAGAATGGATAGAGAATATGTTTTTTGAAATACTTAACTCATATTCCCATTATGAAGGAAAACATCTTCATCTTGCCAATACACAAAATACACCAAGGGAATCCAAAGAATATCTCATAACAGAATGACTTTCCCTTCTCGCTCAGGAACTTCTCTTTCGAAAAAAAGATCCACTTATCAGAATTCTTCGTTATGCACTTTACCACTATGAATAAACTCATTCTCCCACATGATACCAATCTCATTTCGAGTATGCGTCTCATTGAAGAAGGAATAAAAACCTCCTCATGACCACTTACTATTGATATGAGCGAAGCAAGTTTTCCTCTTACACGAGATGTTTTTCTCGTCATGAAAAAGCGTTTTCGTATTGATGAATTTAATCTTATTCTTCGGCATGAATATGAAGTTGATATGGCTCGCTCTGTCTCAATTGGTGCGACTCTTGCATGAGTTCGGGCTGAATTTGATCGAGAATTTTCGAAAAAAAACATCCTCAAGCATAACTTCACGATGTGGGAATATTTTCGCTATGAGATCAATCGTGGAAGAGAATATATACGATTTCTTTTTACAAGAAAACGAAATACAACTCCTCTCTATAAAATCAAGAAAGGTTCTCCAAATATGTTTCTCATTGTGACAGGTCTTATCATGAGCCTTTCACTTCTTTTATTTATTTTCTATTTTGCTGTATCAAAAACCTATGTCTATGTCCTTCCTCAGACAACAGTACGTCCGATAAGCTCAAATATCATATTTTCACAATGATCTGGATCTCTGCTCCAGAATAAGAATACAGTCCGACTCAAGAAGGTTTCCATGCCACTCGAACATAGTATGAAGTTCACTCTTGATACTGTCGATCCAAATTCTACTACGAATGCTATCGGAAGAGTAATTATCTATAATGAACTTCCTATAGAACAAGCATTGAAGCCATTTACCCGATTTATTACAGAAGATGGCATTGTCTTCAAAACAGAATCCTGGATCAATGTTCCGCCTTCGAGAAAGATAAATGATATTACTGAGATTGGATCAGTCGAGGTTCTTCTGAAGGCGGATCCGAATGATGAAGCATGAAAGATGATCGGAGTAAGATGAAATATTCCAACAGCTACCTATCTTTCCATTCCAGGACTCAAATTCAATCGAGATAAAGTCTATGCAAAAGCAAAAGAGAATTTTGTCTGAGGAAAAGATGCGAATATTCATGTTGTGACAGAATGAGAAGTTACAAAATTCAAGGGAATTTTAAGTGAACAACTCGGACGTATGGCACGTACGAGTCTTCAGACTTGGCTTGATGAGAATAATAAAAGTGATGGAGAGAATTTTTCACTTCTCATGGGCGATGCTGTGAGTCTCACAGGTGAACTTATCGAAATATCTTCTGGACAGAAAATGGGAGATTTTACGAATGAGATTGAACTCAAAGGATCTCTTACTATAAATGCTCTTGTCTATGACAAGAAAGCTGTAGTTGACTATCTCAAGCTTATTTTTCGAGAGAAACTTCTCCATGGTACGGATAAAGAGCTTGGCATTCATGAGGATACGCTTCGCCTCACGAATGTCATATCACGTGCTCCAGATGATAGCTCGATCAAAGCAACTATGGAGATGAACGCGACTATTACCTATGATCTCGAGAATGCAAGTAATGAGCTTACGAGACGGATGAAGGTGACTATTGCCTGACTCAGCAAGACAGAAGCGATCACGAAGCTTATCAATGAATGACATGTGCGTGAAGTTGATATTCGGTTCTCACCTTTCTGGCTCACACGAGTATCTTCTAATCTCGATAATATTGAATTCGTAATCAAAGAATAATGTCACTTCGTGAAGACATCGAATCTCGTGTCAATATCCTCGACGTCGTATCGAGGTATGTCGATGTGAAAAAAGCAGGAATCAATTACAAAGCACTTTGCCCTTTTCATAGTGAGAAATCCCCTTCTTTTGTGATCTCTCCACAGAAAAATATTGCTCATTGTTTTTCTTGTGGAAAATGAGGATGACCGATTAATTTTCTCATGGAGATTGAAAAGATTGAATTTCGTGAAGCTATCGGACTTCTCGCAAAAGAAGCATGAGTCGAGCTTAAGATAGATTTTTCGAAGGGTCGAGATGAGAAATGAGGTGACATCTATGCACTCTATCGTGAGACAGCAGCATGGTACCATCGTGCGCTTTTTGAGAAAGAAAATGAGAGATATCTTACCTACCTTACGGATAGAAAGATCTCTCATGAGATTATAGAGCGATTTCAGCTTTGATGTTCCACAGATTCTCGATCTCTCTATTTTTTCCTGAAAGAAAAATGATTCACTCCAAGCTTTCTTCTCGAATCTGGAATTTTTCTCTCCGAATCTCGTGACAAGTTTTTCTGACGCATCACCTTCCCTATTGCCAATAGCATGGGGCATGTAGTCGCATTCACATGACGAGTACTCGATGATGCACTTCCAAAATATCTCAATTCTCCAGCATCTACCATTTTCGATAAAAGCAGCATTCTCTATGGCTTTCATCTTGCGAAACAGACAATCTCAAAAACAGGAGAAGTCTATGTCGTAGAGTGACAAATGGATACTATTGCACTTCATCAGGCTGGAATCGATAATGCTGTGGGAATTAGTGGTACGGCACTCACAAAAGATCATATTCATCTCTTGAAACGATTTGCCAAAACAATATATCTCACACTTGATGCAGATAGCGCCTGAGTGAAAGCGACTTTTGCCTCTATTGAGAATCTTCTCAATTCTGATATGGAAGTCCGTATTATCCGTATTCCGAGTGGAAAAGACCCTGATGAGTTTATCAAATCTTGAGGGGATTTCACGAGTCTCAAAAAAGATGCACTTTCCCCTATAGCATTTTATCTTGTGGAATGAGGTCGCGAATATGATATGACAACTATAACTGGAAAGAAGAAACTCATCGAAAAGTGTCTCGAATTTCTCATTCCAATTCGATCACAGATCGAGATCGATATGCATATTCAGGAGATATCTTCACATCTCGCAGTTGGAAAAGATGCTATCTATGCAGAATACAAAAAGCGTCTTCAGCGCTGAATATCTCATTCTGAAGACTGAAATAGATTCTCGAAAAAATGAGAGACAGAGGAAAAATGAAATGTATCCTTTACTCCAGCAGAACTTATAGCAGGATATATAGAGAAGTATCATTTTTTGGACTTGTTTTTTCAGGAATTTCGATATACTCGAGAGGAACTTTCCTGAGAAGGGAATTTTTCGCTTCTTTTTTCTATTATTTCTTGACAAGTTCAAGATACTGAAGATGAAGAGCGACTCAAAGTAATTGCCCTCTCTCTTGAGAACCAACATCCCGATGAAGATAAGAATCAGATAGAAAAAGCTTTCTCTGATTATATAAAAAAACTTCATACAGAACTCCTTATCCGTGAACGAAATCTTGCTCTTTCTCGCATTGAGCCTGGTACTTCTGCTTCTCTCGAGACTCAACAGTCTTTTGTACAGAAAGCAATCTCCCTTGGACTTTCCCCAAGTATTTTGCGATAGTGATACTCTCTAAAATTATTCTTCATGGCTTCGAAAAAGAAAATTCCCCAAGATACTGCTGCTGAAGAAATTGATCTCTCAGCTATAGATATAGATTCCATTGACCTTGACTTCGTCGAGATACGTCCACTCATTCAGAAAGAACATACGAAAATTCCCGAAACTAAGAGGTTTGATTCTCTCGACGACTCGAAGAGTTCTCTTGATAGTGAGAATTCTGATGAAGAAGAGCATTCTCATTCAGATTCAGATGATTTCGATGATGATTTCGATGATGATGATGATAATTTTGATGGACCAGATTCTCCTGATGACAAAGAATGATATACTGCGCCAAAGAATTTCTTCACAGATAAACGTCGAAAGAAAAACCTCAAAAAATTTATCGACGTGACGGTTCCACAAGAAATTCTAGATGGAATTCCAGAACCAATGCAACTTCTTCTCAAGAAATGAAAAGCAGAAGGACGACTTGTCTATGATGAAGTCATGATTGCTCTTCCTTCAGGAGACGATATAGAGCTCATGGATGAAGTATTTTCTCGTCTCGCGAAGCTTGGCGTTGAGCTCGTGGATTCTCTTGATCATGATGAGATGTTCCGTGATGCTGGAAAGAAAAAAGAAGAAGTCGATCTTTCAGAGATTTCTGATGATTCGATCCGTATGTACTTGAATGAGATCGGTCGATTCCCTCTTATCAATGCCGAGGAAGAAGTCCGACTTGGACATCTCATCCAGAAGTGAGATCAAGAAGCTCGAAAGAGGCTCGCTGAAGCCAATCTTCGTCTCGTCGTCTCTATTGCAAAAAAATATATGTGACGAGGACTCGGACTTCTCGATCTTGTACAGGAATGAAATGTATGACTTTTTCGTGCTGTCGATAAATTCGATCCTGATCGAGGATTCAAATTCTCGACATATGCGACATGGTGGATCAGACAATGAGTCACTCGTGCTATCGCTGATCAGGCTCGTACGATCCGAGTCCCAGTACACATGGTCGAGACAATCAATAAATTCAACCATACCTATCGTCGACTCACTCAGGAGCTTGCTCGTGAGCCACTCATGGAAGAGCTCGCATTAGAATTGGAAATGGATGTTCGCAAGGTTCGTCAGATCATGCGTATATCCCAGGATATTCTCTCACTCGACTCCCCTGTCGGTGGTGAAGAAGACACAACTCTCGGTGACTTCGTCGAAGATGATAAGTACCTCACTCCAGAGAAGGCAACCAATCTCTCTATCCTCAAGGAAAATCTCTACGAGATGCTCGACTTCCTCACTCCTCGTGAGAAAAAGATCGTCGTGATGCGATTCGGACTCGATGGCTGAGAAATGCATACACTCGAAGAAGTCGGTCGAGAATTCGGTGTCACACGCGAACGTGTCCGTCAGATCGAAGCAAAAACCCTCGAAAAGCTCCGCACACATCCAAGTGCTGATCGAATTCGATTCTTCCACTAAATTTTATAACCACAGAATAATATGAATATCGGAAATAATTCAATTCTTTTCTTCGGAGCAATTCTCGCAGGAATTCTCGCAGGAATTATATCAAGTTTTATATATGCTGTGGTATATTGAGAGAAAGTGAATAAGAAAGTTGATTGGCCACTTTTTCTTAGAGTCCTTCGAGCCATAGCGCTTTCTGCAGAATGGATTCTCATACCAACTACATTATATTTTTATATGTACTGGGGGACTCTTACTTTTATGAGTGTAATCTTCTTCGCACTCTGTATTTTTCGATTTTGGATACTCTGGAAGCAGTTCAATAAGAAAACTATAATACTTTTAATTAGCTTTATATTAGCATTTTATGCGTTGGTTTATTTCGGTGCAGATTTTTTCTTAGGATAGAAGTATCGAATTCGGTTCTTTCATTAATTTTTAACCATAAAATAATATGGCGTTCGAAATGTCTTCAAGTATCTTCTTGGTTATATGATTAATGTTTTTCTTCGGAGCACTTCTTGCATGATTTATATTAAGTTTTATATATGCTGCAATATATTGTGAAAAAATATCAAAAGATTTTTTGACGCTTTTTATTAAAGTTTTTTTCGCCATAGCGCTTTCTGCAGCATGGATTCTCATCCCAACTACATTATATCTCTATACAATAGATGGTCATGACTATGATGCTTTTAATTTTGTATTCGTAATCTTGTTCGTACTCTGTATTTTTCGACTTTGGGCACTCTGGAAGCAGTTCAATATGAGAATTATAATAGTTTTGATTATCTTTATATTAATATTCTCTCCGTTGGTTTTTTTTGGAGCAGATTTTGTCTTAGGATAGGAGCACTATCTTATTAATAGAAAGAGAGTTTTATTTTGTGAGTATTTCATATCCTGTCTCTGTCACGAGGATTGTATGTTCCCACTGCGCTGAGAGAGAGTTATCTTTTGTGCGG
>JAVHOR010000111.1:0-1851 GCA_036170175.1 Patescibacteria group bacterium
GAGGGAGCTTCGAATTCCCCTTCTCTGAAGGAGAAGGGGCTAGGGGATGAGGTGGATTCAGGTGAGGCGGCGGTATTTTCTGTCTGGGATATCGGCGCTCCACTTGGTACATCGGATAAGGACTTTACTTTCGAAGAAGCCTATGGTCTTCATCTTTCTGTCATGAAGGATTTTGATAAGGATTTCTATGATTATTCGCGTCGGATGATCGAAGAAGAGCGTATCGATGTATTTCCAAAGGCAGGGAAGCGGGGATGAGCTTTTGCAAGTTATCGAAAGGATGATGAATCGTTCGTCCTTCTGAATTTCACAGGAAAACTTCGTGATGTTTCGACGATTTCTCATGAGCTTGGACATGCTATACATGGTCATCTCTCACAAGTTCAAGAAGCACCAGTCTATGACTCTCCACTTTCTATGGCAGAGACCGCTTCTATCTTCTCTGAGATGCTTCTCGGTGAGAAGGTCAAGTCTCTCATATCAGAGGAGGAGTACAAGGAATACTTGAATGAGCGACTCTGAGATATTTTCGCGACGATATTCCGCCAAGTACAATATGTCATCTTCGAGCGTGAGATTCATAGTCAGATTCATGTAGGGCAAGAGCTCTCATACAAGGATCTCAATCTTCTCTGGAGAAAATCACAAGAATCTCTCTACAGTGGTGTCGTCAAATATGATGTACCAGCAGAAGAAGAGTCTGGATGGTCGATGATTCCACATATTTTTCATACACCATTTTATTGCTACGCATACGCTTTTGGGAATCTTCTCACATTCGCACTCTATCACAAGGTACATATCGAGAAATCCCTCTCTGTCGAAGACTATAAGGATATTCTTCGTGCTGGTGGAAGTGAACGTCCAAGAGATTTGCTCGAAAAATATGGAATCGATATTACTTCGCCAGAATTCTATCAAGCAGGACTTAAGGAAGTAGAGAGAATGGTGGAGGAATTTGAATCTCTTATTTAGTAACTTTTTCATCTATGTTCACTATCACTTCATTCAAGGAAAAACTTGCATTCCTTAAGCTTAAGAAAGTATGGATTCCTATAATAGTATTTATAGAAGTATGCTTCTTTATATATGATATAAAATCTAATCCAGTACTCCTTATCATTTTGTTTATACATAATAGTATCATAATTTTATTTATACTTACCATACCCATTATACTTAGGTTTCTTCTTATAATAATAAATAAACTTCCGTTTCTCAGACTAAAAAAAGTATGGATTCCAATTATTTTATATGCAGATTGAGTTTTTATCTTTATTTATGATTTAAACCTTAATTTCATTCTTTATTTATTGCTATGAAATAGTATATTCATCGTAGTTATATTATTATTCACTAGATTTACATTTCTCAGACTAAAAAAAGTATGGATTCCACTAGTTATAACACTCTGAATAGTTAGTTTTTATTGAATGAATTATTATGAACATAAGAATGGGTGCAGGCTTTTACTTGCTAGAAATTTCCCTTTCATGCAATGTAGTATGTATTTTGATTTTTGAGACTGAATTCTCAAACCCCTCATCCTCCTCTATCCCACTTCAGATACTCCAGTAGATGTCTCTCTCGAATATTCTCCATGATTCAGTGCTACCTATCCAGAATACAATACCATCAAAAAATGATGGTCAGTCCTTGCTCATCCTGATGGTACTCTCGTAGATAATTCTACTCACCAAGATACCTATGGACTCTTCTGGGAAGGGAATCCAGCTCTCAATAATTATGATCTCTCAAAAGGATTCATTGTAAAAGGTTCTGAACTCAGAAACTTCCTCTATACCAAGCTTACAGATATAGGACTCAATACCAAAGAAAAGAGTGACTTCA
>JAVHOR010000112.1:0-1838 GCA_036170175.1 Patescibacteria group bacterium
GGGATCGAGTATTTTTCTCCATTAAAAATCGGTGAAACTTTGTCATAAAATTCTATATCTTTGTCAGTAATCGGAAAACTTACCGAGCAATGTCTACAAGTCTTAGTTTCTAGGAGTGCTTCGTTTGGTGGGATTGAGTACATATTTTCATAAAAAATTCCCTAACATTATAGGGAATTTAGGTGAATTAACAACGGAAAAGGGGGCAAAATCCGTAGCTGGTAGAATACATTTTGTGCATAGATGGAAATTTCCTATGCATCAGATACTGAAGTTGTTAGATCCGAAAAAGATCAAAGGCAACAAAAAAACGTGGTAGGATATGTGTGTTCAATACTACCCACCCACGTTATGTACATACTATCCAAAGATACCATGAGTTACAAAACATATTACTCAAAATGAGAAATTATTCTTGCTCGAATACGTGTTATTCAGCATAGAATTCATGATGCTATGAATATTTGAGATATTGCTTACAGGTTCAGCATGCATCGTAATACTGTCGGAAATATTATGAATATTTATGAAGCGCATGCTCCTCCGGAATTTCGAGAAAAAATCATATCTGGATCGCATTTTTCTTTGGAAGAAATAGAGAGCTGTATCTTTCTCTTACCAGACTCCAGACGACCGAAGTCTCACTCTAAGCAGGCGAGTAAAACTGAAGAGGAAAAGATTATGAGAGACTTTGAGAAAGTGAAAGTTTGAGCTAAAAAACTCGTAATGATGCTGAAAAGAAAAAAGGAACTTGGGAACCTTACACTTGCAAAAGTGCGATGAATCTACAAAAGAAATGGATTTCGAGTCCAGAAAGTACGAACCAAGAATTGAGAAGTAAAATCTCTCTATAACTACCAAGCTCTCTGAGCTTTCGAACATATACATTATGACACGAAAGAACTTGCTGATTCTCATTCTCTTCCAGAAGATGTTTATGAAAATCTCAAACATAACAAACAACTTCCTCTCTACGAATGGAATCTTATAGATGTAGCCTCACGAACAAGATTTATTGCGTATTCTAGGTGAAAGAGTTCTACTTTTTGAATTCAGTTTCTTGTGCTGGTACTTTCACATCTCAGATACCATGGAATTACGAGACATATTCAAGTTCATACCGATTGAGGATCTGAATTTTTCTCCTGAAGCGAAAGGAAAGGGAAAGAGTGGAACAGCATACTAAGAGAACTTGATGGGAAAATAGATTGTTACAATCCAAATTGGGATATTCATAAGAATCTCATTGAAAGATCTCATAAGAGTGATGATGAAGAGTTTCTCATTCCTTTCGGAGCTGTCATGAAAACAAAAAAGAAATTCATGGCACAAGCTCAAGAGTATAGTGATTATTGGAATTTTCTTCGAGCTCACTCTGGAAAAGCAATGGATGGAAAGACTCCAGAAGAGAAGCTCCAGTCTCTCTGAATATACCAAGCAAAACAGATTCTCACATTCAAAGTACGTTATCTTGATGAATCTTTTGATTTTCTTCAGAAACACCTTGAATACTTCTTATTTCAACGACTACTTCGAAGTATTCCAAAAGAGAAATTCATATCTGATCGGAAAACTCACATTGATCTTATTACGAAATATTCTCATATGTGAGATTATGCACAAAATGTTTTGACCTATTACCTTTTCAGGGGTCTCTTTCTCTCTTGAATATTAATACGTAATAGGCTATTCTTTTCGTGGTAGAAATCTGCCATTTTAACGGACGAAAAATGATACCGAAAAGAATGCTGTCATCATCCGGTTTTTCTTTAATAGAGATTATGGTTTCTCTGGCGATTGTTCTGATTCTTTCCACGGTGGTTGGACTGGTATATTCG
>JAVHOR010000113.1:0-1826 GCA_036170175.1 Patescibacteria group bacterium
TGACAAAACCAAAACAAGATGAAGAAATCCTCGAAGATCACGAGGAAAAAGACGAATGATCTACCAAGATTCCTCCCGTAGCACAAAAGGTTTCACGATTTGGTCCGCAGAGTGCAAGTAAATTCGGAAAAGGAGCAATGAAGTTCGATCCTCCGAACAAGCAGCGCCCTGGTCGTGCAGCAGGTCGTGGAAGATAATATTCTTAGATTGGCTCTTTCTTATACTCTCATTCGTTCGAAGCGCAGAAGTCTCTCTCTCCAGGTCTCAAAGGAGGGACTTCTTGTCGTGAGGGCGCCGATGAGAATGAGCGTGAATATGATCGAGGAATTTATCTCTCGAAAAAGAGACTGGGTAGAAAAACATCAGAAAAAAATAGAATCAAGATGACGGAGAAAAGTCTATACAGAGAATGAAATACAGGAAGCGAAAGTTCTACTCAAAGAATATCTTATTCCAAGAATCCATACGCTCTGGGAATGAAAAAATCTCCAGAAATTTACCAGCATCAAGATCACAAAATCTGAGAGAAGATGGTGAAGTTGTAGTGCAAAAAATGGTCTTTGTTTCTCTTATAGACTCGCGGAATATCTCCCTCAAAATTTGTCATCCTGAGGCACGAAGGATCTGCTCTGAATATCTTGAGCAATATCCAAAGCAGATTCCTCCTATCGTCGGAATGACAAAAGCTCAACATTTATCGACGCTATTATCATCCATGAACTTGCTCATCTGAGAGAAAAAAATCACCAGAAACCTTTTTGGAATCTGGTGTATGGCTGGATGCCAGAATATGATGAGAGGATAAAATATTTCTTATAATGGCTGTAACTATTTTTAGTGAGCAGTATTTTTTACAAGTTTATACAAGATATTTTATCAGCTACTTTTATGAAAGATTGTCTAATTATGGCCATCTTCACTCAGCTTAAAAGGCATATCTCAATAGAATTGATAACCATTCTTTCCGGAATTTTTCACAGAGTACATAGCTATATCACTGTGTGACATAAGTTCATCTGTATTCTTCGCATCGAGAGGAAAAAGTGATATTCCTATACTTGCACCAATATCTACTTTATGTCCATTGATATTGAAAATTTCAGAAAGTGCATCAATAATCTTCTCAGCAATAAGAGTTGCATCAGGACCAGATGTTAATCATGAAGCTATTATAATAAATTCATCACCTCAGATACGTGCGACAGTATCGCCAGAACGCGAAATAGTATTTAGGCGTCCTGCAATTTCTTTCAGTAAGAGATCACCAACATAATGTCAGAATTTATCATTCACAGGCTTGAACCGATCAAGATCTATAAAAAACACTGCGAAAGGATCTCAGGAACGTGTCGAGACTTCTATAGCCTGATTCATGCGATCAAATAATAAATTTCGATTTGGGAGTTGTGTCAGATTATCATACATTGCCATTTCTTCAATCTTCTTCAGTGCCAATTTCTTTTCAGTGATATCAATATAAATAGTGATAAATCCGCCATCGGGAAGGGGTTCACCATGAATCTCTAATATTTTTCCATTAGAACATTTACGTTCAAATTTATGTGATTGATGATTTCGAGCACGTTCGACTCTTTTAGTGACTTGATTCTCAATATCATCAGAGCCATACTCACCATTTTTTGCATTGAATCGAATAAAATCTTCGAAATGTGGATTCGGTGTCTGGAAAAGTGAATCAGGAAAACCGAGAAGTTGCTGAAATTGCTTATTATAAGCAACCAAATGAAGATTATTATCAAACACGGAAATTGCACCAGGAAAATTCTCGATAATATTATTGAGAATATTATTATGATTTTGTAATT
>JAVHOR010000114.1:0-8403 GCA_036170175.1 Patescibacteria group bacterium
TTATAGGGGTCTGCTCTCTAAAACTACCAGCTCTGCTGGTAGATACTTACTTTCCCCAACTTGTGTAATTTTACGAAGTAACTTTTCTACACAACCTGCCTACATTGTACAACTGATCATTTCTTCTCGTGCACAATTTGTGAGCGCGGTATACCCATCCAGAAGCGGAAATAACGGGAGTTCTTTAGAAATCAAGAAAAAGTTATAAAATTATTTGCTTTTACCTCTCTTTTTTATATACTACACGAGCTTATTTTTGTAGTTTCCTCACCTTTTCAGCATCCTTATGCCGAAAGACGATAAGATCGAAGTCGAAGGGAAAGTGCTCAAAGCCCTCCCATGAGCCATTTTTGAAGTTGAGCTTCCTGAAGCCTTCTCAAATATGGTGATTCGTGCGTATGTCTGAGGAAAAATGCAAAAAAATAGGATTCGTCTTATTCCTGGAGATACTGTTACTGTCGAGCTCACTCCGTATGATCTTACCCGTGGTCGCATCACCTTCCGTAAGCCAAATGCGAATGCTCCAATAAGAGTTCCAGGAGCAAATACCAACAATCATCGTCGATAATTCCTTTCTCATTATATTCCTATGAAAGTCCGTCCATCTGTCAAAAAAATCTGTGAAAAGTGTGTTGTCATTCGCCGAAAGGGTGTAGTACGAGTTATCTGTCAAGAACCAAAACACAAACAACGCCAAGGGTAGTCTATAATTGTAAATGGTAAATGACAAATCCCCAAACAATTAACAATTAACAATTATTCTTTATGGCCCGTATTTCCTGAGTCAATCTCCCTGATGGGAAACATGCTGAAATTTCTCTCATGTATATATATGGAGTAGGACGTCCTCTCGCTCAGACAATTCTCACGAAAGTAGGGATTGCATGGTCGAAGAAAATGGGAGAACTCACAGAATCTGAGCTTGATCTTATTCGTGAAGAACTCAAGAAATATATTATCGAAGGCGATCTTCGTCGAGAGGTCTCAAGTAATATCAAGCGTCTTCAGGATATTGGATGTTATCGCGGATCTCGCCACAAGAAGCGTCTTCCAGTTCGCGGACAGCGTACAAAGACAAACGCTCGTACTCGTAAGGGGAAAGTTGTTACTATCATGAACAAGAAGAAGTAATTTATTACAAAAACTTCACTCTAAAATCTAAAATCTAAATCTATGGCAAAAGTCACACTCCGCCGCTCAAAAAAAACTCGAAAAGTTGTTCCTGAAGCTGTCATCAGCATCACGGCAACGCTCAATAATACTCATGTCGTCGTTTCTGACCTCGCAGGACAAGTACTTACTTGGTCTACTGGTGGTACGGCAGGATTCAAATGAGCTCGAGAGGCAACACCATATGCCGCTCAGATCACAAGTGAGCAAGCAGTCGGAAAGGCAAAGACACTTCACAATGTTGAGAAGGCTCATGTCTATGTCAGAGGTATTGGCGCTGGTCGTGAACAAGCAATTCGTGGGATTATCAATTCATGAGTTGAACTTATCGGTATCTATGATATCACCCCGGTTCCTCACAATGGTTGCCGAAAACGAAAAGCACGAAAACTCTAATATAAAGATTCAATTCTAAAATACTAAATTTTAATAACTCTCTCTATGCGTTATACTGGGCCAAAAATGAAACTCTGCCGCCGTGAAGGATATAATCTCTTCGGTGTAGAAAAATACAATCTCGAGAATAATCATCGTAAGGTAAAGCGTGCGGGAAAGCTTTCTGAATTTGGAGTACAACTCCGAAAAAAGCAAGCTGCAAAACGTCAGTTCGCTCTTTCTGAAAAGCAATTTTCTCGATACTATTCTCGAGCAGCAAAATCAAATGAAATTACTGGTGATGCTATGCTTCGACTTCTTGAGACACGTTTTGATACTGTTGTCCTTAGAGCCAACTTCGCTCGTACTATTATGCAGGCTCGACAGTGTGTCGGACATGCTCACTTTCTTGTGAATGGGAAAAAGGTCAATATTCCTTCATATGAAATGAACATTGGTGATGTTATCACTCTTAAGGAGCGCATGAAAGAGTCATCTCTTTACAAGTCTCTTATAGAAGAATTTCAAGCTTTTGCTACGAAGAATTCTGCTGCACAAGTCTCAGCTTCTCGTTGGCTTACTGTTGATCCAAAGAAGCTTTCGATTACTGTCACGGCTCTTCCTGAAAAAGGTGATTTTGATCAAATGATTGATGTTCAGCGTATTGTGGAGTTTTACTCGAAATAATTAGATTATTTCTCTTTCTCAAGAGAAATACCTCGGTTTTTTTACTCCTTCATTCCCCTTCGAACTATGCACATTATCCACAACACTATCGGAGTTCCAAAAATTCGTAGAGAAATCGTTTCCCCTACAGAAGAGCGCTTTATTATTGAGCCACTTCCAAATTGATATGGAGTCACTCTCGGAAATTCCCTTCGTCGTGTTATGCTCTCATCGATTCCAGGTGCTCGTGTCACAGGTATCAAGATTGCTGGCGTATCACATGAATATACAACACTTCCTGGAGTGCGAGAATCAATCCTCGATATTATGCTCAATATGAAGACATTGATCGTCTCTAAGGATTCTACAGATATCGAGTGGCTTTCTGTTTCTAAGAAAAAAGGTGGGATAATTACAGGAGCTGATGTGAAGTGTCCATCGGGCGTAGTCATATTAAATCCTGATTGTTATATAACAACAGTGGATGCTGGATTTGATTTTGCTATGCAAGTACGAGTTGAGAAGAATGTCGGATATGCTTCTATCGAAGATCTCAAAAAGCGTGAAGATGATGTAGAAGTTCTCGTTCTTGACGCAAACTTCTCTCCAGTCCAGAATGTAAAGTATGAAATAAAGACAACTCGCTATGGTGAGATTACCTCTCTTGATTCTCTTGAAATTACCGTCCGAACAAATGGCGTTATGTCTCCTTCTGATGTCATGAAGTTTTCATCAAAGATGCTTGAATCATACTTTTCTCTCTTCAATGAAGATCGTCTTCAGGTTGGAGGAGAATTTATATCAGATATTCGTGAAGTGATCGAACGTGAGAAGCAGGAAGTGAAGTCAGAGCTCGAGAAGGAGACATACACTCCGATCGAGATCATGGGACTTTCTCCACGTACACTCAATGCTCTCGTCAACGGAGATATTCTCTCTATAGAACAACTTACAAAGTGTACTGAAGCAAAACTTTCTTCAATAAAAGGATTTGGAAAAAAAGCGATGACTGAAGTACGTGACTGTCTCAAGACTCGCGGACTGAAGCTTCTCTGAGACGACTAAACCAACTGATAATTCATAATTCATAATTCAATACCATGCGACACCGAGTCAAGAAACATCTCCACCTCAGTGGAAAGGACACAAATCACCGAAAGGCAGTAGTCCGCAATCTTCTTACAAGTCTTTTTACTCATAAGAGTATAGAGACAACTGAAAAGAAAGCTCTTGCAATGGAATGAAGCGCTCACCGACTTATAGAAATTGCTAAATCTTCTGATACTGAGTACAACAAGATCCGAGCAATAAACGCTCTTCTCTTCACGAAGGAGGCTGGAGTGTCACTTATGACACTTGCACAGAACTATAAAGATAAGAGTGGAGGATACACCCGTATCACTCCGATCAAATATCGTGATGGTGACTCTGCAAAGCTTGTTAAAATTGAGCTTGTCTAATCACACATAAATTCTAAAAATTTAAAAAAATCCTTATGAAAACTCTCGTTGCAAAACAACTCCTTGGACAAGAAAGAAAATGGCTCGTCATCGATGCTGCCGGAAAAAATCTTGGACGTATCGCTACTGGTATTGCTCGATTTCTCGCTGGTCGAGATCGAGTCGACTATACTCCACATATTGATAATGGTGCATATGTCATCGTTCTCAATGCTGATAAAATTACCGTCACTGGTACAAAAGAATCAGTAAAAATGTATCGATCTCATTCACAATACATGGGTGGACTCAAGGAGACAGTTTTTTCAAGAATGAAGGTGAAGAATCCAACTCATATGCTTTCTCATGCGATCGAATGAATGCTTCCAAAAAATAAACTTCGTTCCAATATGGTACAGAGACTCAAGCTCGTCATTGGTGAGAAACATGAATTCGAAGCTCAGAAGCCAGAAATGATATCCCTCTAATTTACTTTTAATACCTTCACTTTATGTCAGAGACTAATTATATATACGCTGTCGGTCGTCGTAAGACGGCAGTTGCACAAGTCCGCCTCTATAAGGGGAAGGGAGTAAATACAGCAAATGGAATACCACTCGAGACCTATGTAAAACGAGCTGACCTTTTTGCAACTATCTATTCTCCACTTAAGACGGCAGGAGTATATGAATGATTTCACTTTGATGTAAAAGTAGCTGGTTCAGGAGAAGCTGCGCAGGCAGAAGCAATTCGTCATGCTATCACTCGAGCTCTTGTCGTCGATGATGAGAATCTCAGAAAGTCTCTCAAATGAGCTGGATTTCTCACTCGTGACTCTCGTCAAGTGGAACGAAAGAAACCAGGTCGTCCAAAAGCACGCAAGGGTCCATCTTGGTCAAAGCGTTAAAATCAATTATCAATTATTTCTTCCCATGCCTACTATCAATCAGCTTGTTCGTCGAAAACGCAAAGATCCATCTCGAAAGAGTAAGTCTCCAGCGCTTCAATTTACAAAAAATACACTCAAACAAAAGATTTCCCCACTCGCTTCTCCACAGAGACGATGAGTATGTCTTAAGGTATATACTTCTACTCCAAAGAAGCCAAATTCTGCACTTCGAAAGGTAGCAAAAATTCGTCTGACAAATGGATATGAAGTCATTTCCTATATTGGTTGAGAAGGGCACAATCTTCAAGAGCACTCAGTCGTCATGATTCGATGAGGACGTGTGAAGGATCTTCCAGGAGTTCGTTATCATATTCTTCGAGGTGTTCTCGATTGCCAGGGTGTTGATAAACGTTGACAGAGTCGATCTCTCTACGGAGCAAAGAAGCCAAAAGCAAAAAAATAGTATAGTTTCTAGCAGAATCAAGAAGTGTAAGGTGTGAGTATAACATAGCTGTCATAATCTTCCTTCAAATATCTTAATCTTTATTCTAAATCTCCCATTCTATGAGTACTAAAGGAAGTGTTTCATTCACTACACAAAACGAAAGACTAAAAAAATTTGTAAATTATGTCATGAAAGAGGGTAAAAAAACTCTTGCACATAAAATAATAAATGCAACTTTTGATATTCTCCGAGAAAAAGGATATACCAATCCAGAAGAAGTATTCGATAAAGCGCTTGATAATGTCATGCCAAAAATCGAATGTCGTCCAAAGCGTGTTGGTGGATCTATCTACCAAGTTCCGACTGAAGTTCCTCCAGGACGCTCATTTGCTCTTGCTTCTCGTTGGATTCTTGCTGCTGCTCGTGGAAAGAGTGGAAAAGATTTTTCTCACTTCCTTGCTCAAGAGATTATTGATGCTGCGACTGAGACTGGAGTAGCTGTCAAGAAAAAGCTTGATGTCTATAAGATGGCAGAAGCGAATAAGGCATTTGCTCGCTACGCAAATAATAGATAAAAAAGAATTAACTTATAATTAATAATTAACAATTCAGTGTATGGCACATAAAAAAGCGATGTGATCGACCTCCAATGGTCGTGATAGTCAAGCAAAAAGACTTGGTGTAAAAGTCTATGGAGGAACACCCGCAATCTCTGGGAACATCATTATACGACAAAAAGGTAACACTTTCTGGCCTGGAAATGGTGTAGAGCAAGGAAGTGACTTTACACTTTTTGCAGTTCGTGATGGAATCGTATCATTCCAAGAGAAACGTCGAGTCAGATTCGATGGGCGTGTGTATCGTGATACGTATGTAAATGTAGTCTAATTCAGACGAATATCTCAATCTAAAACCTAAAATTCCTTTCTATGACTATCTCTCCTAAACAGCAACTCTCAAAAGTTCGCGGAAAAAAACGATATGCTGCCTGGCTTCATCTCAATGCAAAACGCCTTAAAAACCTTGCCTCCCTTCAATACAATGAACAAGGTGATGCTACTGGACTCTCTCATTTTGCTTCTCCAATTACTGGAGAATACAAGGGAAGAAAAATATTCTCTATCCGCAGTGGAAAGGGAGTAACTCCGACAAAGATTCGTGCATAATATTGTTTTTCTTGGGAGCCCTCTTGGGCTTCTTTTTATTGACAGACATCTATTTTAGAATACTCTTTCGTTATCTGTTATTCATCGTTTTATGATTTCTCGTCGTCGTACTCGTGAGTTCCTTCTCCAATCTCTCTACTCTCGTCATGAGCTTCGGGAAGCGTTTATTCGTGAGAATTTTATCGAATCATACTTCGATGGTGAAAATGTCGCTGCTATTGATATGGTGTATATTGATACTATGGAGATAGCAATTCTTTCCCATGAGAAAGAACTTATTGCTATTATAAGTATTCTCATACCAAAATTTGATCTTGCGACAATTCCAGTCATGCATATCATGATTCTTATGATTGCCCTCACGGAAATGCTCTATACTAAGTCTCTTAAGACTCCAGAGGCAGTCAGTGTGAATGAAGCTATTGAGCTTGCGAAACGTTTCTCTGATGATCAATGAAGAATGCTGATCAACTGAGCATTATCACATTTTCTTAAGGAAAAAGAAAAAGTAATGGGTGGGGTACAAGAAGTTCCATTTCGTATTTTCGATATAAATTCGAAAAATTAGTTTTTATTTCCTAAAATAATGTATGTCTCGCACATCTCTCCGCTACGATAGATCGGAGTTTGAAGAAAAGGTAGGAATACTCCTCGCTTCTCTTCAGATTCTTCCAAAAAACAAAGATTTCTACATCCTCGCATGTATTCATAGAAGCGTGCTCAATGAAGCCCATATAGGGTATACTGAGTCCAATGAACGTCTCGAATATCTTGGCGATGCCGTTCTCGAGCTTGCTATCACCGAGCGTCTTTATCATGATTTTGGTGAGAAATCAGAAGGAGAGCTCACTGATATTCGTTCTGCTCTTGTTCGTGGTCGTAATCTCGCACTTGTCGCTAAGAAACTCTGATTTGCCGATGTGATCCAGCTTTCTCGAGGTGAATCTATCGCGAGTGGACATAATAATCCTTATATCCTTGCGAATACACTTGAAGCAATGATTGGCGCACTCTATGTTGATCAAGGCTTCATAATGGCTCGAAATTTTATTCTTTCACATATCTATACTACACTTCCACAGATCCTCGAAGAAGAACTCTATGTTGATCCAAAATCTTATCTCCAGGAGTATACACAAGCAATCTGGGGAATTACACCGACCTATACTGTCGTGAGCGAAGAAGGTGCAGATCATAATAAACTCTATATTATTGTCACTTCTCTTGGTGATCGACTTCTCTGACAAGGAAAATGATCGAGCAAGAAAAAATGAGAACAAGATGCTGCAGAAAATGCTATCTCAAGGAAAAAAGAATGGGAAGGAGAAGTAAATCTTCCAAAAAAAGTGAGTGGAGTATAGAGCTTAGAAATATAGAAAAGTAGGAGAAAGCCTTTAATCTTCTCATTTTTAGAGTAATTGAAAAAATATACTTGGGTCTAGAGTAGTATAAGTGATTTCAAGAGAAATCAACTACTCTAGACCCTTATCAATTGATTATTCTACTGCCTGTATCATCACTTCGAGACATGCGATCGAGGCCCAGACCATCATAATAAGGCGAGATTCGAAAATATGAAATGCAAAAAGAAGTGTCATCATAAAAACTCCAAGCATAATAAGTATCCCCTGTCGAATACTTGCACTCATAGTGGAAAGCGTGACATCTCCACGATAATATATTTTTTTGAAGAAAAAAAGAAATGCCGCAAGAAAACTTGATCCAGCGAGAAGTACGGCTATTCCCATAAGTGAGAATGCAAGAGTTGGATCGAGCTCAGGATTGAGATAAAAAAGAAGGAGTCATGCGGAAGCACTACTTGAGAGAAAAATTATAAATAATATGAAAAAATATGGCTTCAAGCTCATAGAATTTGACAGAAAGTGAGAAACAGGATAAGATACAAGAGTTGGAAATCCCTCTTATACAATCAATCGAAAGTATATAGAATTTCCCATTTTATCAAAAAATAAATCTCCTATGAAAGACTTCTTCACACGCTACCGACAATCTCAAAAAAATCCAATCGTTCTTCCTGCAATTTTCGCACTTCTCATTTCTATTTCTATCGTCGGGACTGTGAAGGAATGATCAAATTTCTCACTTGGAAATATCAGCGCAAGTGTTATCGAAGGCGTAAAAAATACTCCTCAATACGATGCTGATCTTCTTGTCGAGCGCACAGGAAACGACATCACACTCCGTATTGGAAAAAATGCAAAAAATGTCGAGAGTCTTTCGCTTGCATTTCTC
>JAVHOR010000115.1:0-8343 GCA_036170175.1 Patescibacteria group bacterium
TAGTAAAAAATCTTCCAAAAGCATTGAATTGACTCCAGTTCCTTCTCACAGAAAATTGTGCGTTATTCCCAGCATCCATTCTCTCTTTCATGATTCTATACTCAGTCTGCGTTCGTGCAAAAATACGGATAACAGGAAGATTAATAATACCGTCAATAAGTCTATCATACATTCGATCCCATGCCTTATTCGCAATCCTTTGGTTTCTATGTGCGGCACCTCCAAGTGAGAATACTCCGATGATTCATATCGGTAAGAAGGCAAGACATATTGCTGTAAAGAGTGGATCAATAAAGAGACCAGAAACGAATAAAGTAATAAATACAAGTACCTGGGGAAGTACAACAAGAATAAAATTATCAGCGACTGCCCATACAGCTTCCGCAGATCTATCTACGATTTTTTGTTTTTCTCCAGCCTGGATATTTCTATGATATTCGATAGGGAGGCATTGCATCTTATACATGATCTTCATGAGAAAGTCTCACCAATCTTTCATAGCTTTCTGGAGAAGTCTCATGCTATAGATGTATCTAATAATGATTGTGACGATTCAAAATATCAGCCAAATCCCAATAATTCTGAATAAAGTAGGAAGTCATTCACGGTTCTCGATGCTTCCAATGAGCCACTTGTAAAAGTATGGTTCACTTGATATACATATTACAAATATGATGAGAAGGAATCCGACCATCTTCCAATCTTTTTTGAGAGTGGTGAGATGTGAACTCATTTCGATGAGGGTAGAAAATGAGAATTTTCTTCAAGATGCATTATTTAGAATATCAGACATTTGTAGTGATTATTTCTGTGAGCTTGTGAAGGTTTTTTTGTTCGAGGAGAATGTCTCATCTTTCTTCATACTCTTTCGCATTCCAATATTGATGATTCTCTGCTGAGTAGGGAAGAGGAATAATAATCTTTCTTACCCCAAATACGTCAATCTCAGCAAGAGTTGTCGCACTTCCTCGACTGATAGCAATATTGGTATCTGAGAGGATATGAGCAATATCTTCCTGAGAAATCCATTCGACTGCTTGGCAGTCTGGAATTTTACGGAATTTATCCTGCATATTGCTATTAAGCTTCCCAAGTGCAATAATCCACTCGTATGTATCATCTCATGAGAAGCTTTGTATAATCTCTTCGAATATTACTTGGGATCATTGGCTTCCGCAGATTACAAGTATATGCTTCTTGGTGGTTTTCCAATTTATGGTTCATTTCTTATTTCTTATTTCTCATTTCTCGAATACTGGTGACAGTATCTGTCAGATATATTTACTATTCTCTTTATTGAAATATTTTCTTGCACTTTCAAAACCAAGAAATACTCCTGTTGCGATTCTTGCCAATATACGATTCGATCTTCCAGGTATTGTATCAGACTCATGGATATAGAGAGGAATTCATAGAGTCCATGCAGCAATTCCTATAGCAACAGAACCAGGTCATCATTTTGAGAAGACGCAGATTTGTTCCTGTCATCGCGAACGAAACAAAGTGGAGTGTGGCGATCTAGGTTTCTGGATTGCTTCCTTTGTCGCAATGACAGAAGATAATATTCTCCTTGCTTTCCAGAATCCAAGATTCAGAAAAAATGGATAGAGAAGAACCTTGAATGACTTTGTAGTGGCGAGTTTGAGAGTGGGAATTGATAAAAATTTAATACCTTTTTCCTTTGCAATTTTTTCTTCCTGAGAATCCTTACCACCGATCCAGAGGAATTTATGGATTGATTCTCCCTTAACAAGGGGAGTAGGGGGGATTTTTTCTGAAACAAAATCCTTAGCCTCATCCCACTTGACAGCTTCTTTACGGAAGGAGTTTACCAATGAAACAATAGGCTGGATATGTCATCCAGTTCATCATCCGACAAGGACGATGGTAGTATATTTTGAGAGTGTCGTTTTGAGAGATTGATTCATAATATTTTTTACTCTTCATCGCCGACTATCTTCTCGAGCATTTCGATAATGAAGTCGTAGGTTTCTATATTTGGCTTCATCTCGAGTATATCATCGACTTCGAACCATTGATATTCTGCGATTTCTTCCATTTGTACTTTTTTGATACTATCATTAGTTTCCATGAGAAAGATATATTCATGACGTGATTTATCTTTTCCATTCGCATCACTATATTCGAGTGTATATCCAGTTATCGGCAGTGGAAGATGAATGAGCTTTGCACCTTTATGATGAAGAGATTCTTCTGGATCAATATCGAGGAATCGAGCCTTGATATTCAATTCCTCTTGAAGCTCCCGGATCATTCCTTCGTGAAGAGTTTCTCATACTTCGACATGTCCACCAGGAAATACCCATGGAGTATCTTTCTTATGTCTGACCATGAGGATCTGACCTTCTGGATTCCAGAGCATTGCTCGTACGACGATTTTCATATTTATAGGTTGTTAATACTTTGATATTAGCTGATATGATACTTTCCCATCTCATCGAGTGTGATATATCATCATATTTCGAGCATTGAGAGTGTGATGAGAAGATCAGACATTTCGAGATGAGTCTCACTTGCGAGTTCATCGACTCGTGATATTCATTTTTCTATTGCTTCGTAGGTAATGCTTTCTTTTTTATCGGTGAATATTGGAGTTATTTTTACTATCGGAGTCATTCCACTTCCGATACTTTCTAGATCAAAATACTCCTCGAGAATATCTCATGCGCATCTGACACATTTTGCTTGACCGCTGGAGATGAGCATATTTGTTCCCTCACTCGTCGCACGGTCTATATCTCCAGGAACAGCGAAGACATCACGACCATGTTCGAGGGCGAGCTGGGCAGTGATCAGTGTACCGCTTGAGAGTGCTGCCTCAGGAATGAGTATGCCATGAGATATTGCAGCGACGAGTTCATTCCGTATGGGGAAATTGTAGATTTCAGGTCCTGTACCGAGAGGAAAATGTGAGAGTATAGTTCCATCATTTGCGAGGATTTTTTCGAAGAGTGGCTTATTATTGGCGGGGTAAGCTCGATCAATCCCTGTTCAGAGTACACTGATAGTATAGCCATTTTCTTTGAGAGTGATCTCATGCCCGAGCGTATCGACACCTGTAGCTCCTCCGCTGATTACCCCGAGACCGCTCGATATAAGCTCTGGAATGATTTTTTCGAGGATCTTCTTTGCATAGGGAGTACTTTTTCTTGATCAGACGACTCAGATAAGAGGTATATCTGACTTGAGATGTCATCGTACATAGAGAAAATATGGTGCATGCCCGATAGTTTTGAGTCTTTCTGGATAACGACTATCTTGCCATGTAATAATTTCTATAGATTTCTCCTCAAGAAGTTTTCGTATTTTTCCTTCCTCGACTTTTTTGCTATTTTCCTGTATTTTCTCATTTCGATCTGGAGTAGTATCGAGACTTATTGTCTTATTCTTTATCCCTTCCCAGATTTCAGAAAAAGTCGGAGGATTTTCTCAGAGAAAAATCTTCTTGAGATCATTGTGTGTACATCCAGCACTATGAAGAAATACAAGATGAAATAGATCATTATCTATCATATCGATGCTTAAAAAAGAAATTCAGAAGTTCTGCAGGATTATCCTCTGTTGAGGCCTCTATATAGGAAATATTATTTTTTGTAAGTTCTTCTTGAATAGTTCAGAGGTTCTGATCAAGAGCGATTTTGTATTTGGAGATTTTTGGAGTTCTTGATTCCATGAGAAGTTTCTCATATTTTTGCGGATCGCGCTCATATGGATGGAGAAGATGAATGATAATCATATCATTGTGTCTTGCAAGAGGTATGAGTGATTTATAGCTTTCTTTTCTGAGACATCCCGTCACAAGAAGAATAAGATTTTTTCTTTTCTCATTTCTTAGGGAATATTCTGATATCTTTCCTATACCCATGGAGGTATATATATTTTCTGTGTAAATATTTCCATTTCGATGACTTGTATACTGACATTGTTCTTTGAGAATCTTATAGAATTCATGCTTGTTTCTCGAAGATTCTTCGAGCTGAAATGTCCAGCCATTATCAATATCACCAATAAGCATGAGCGAGATACTCTGCTCAGATTGCGTTGATCGTACAAATGTTCCTACTCATTTTGCTGACTGCTTCCATGCGATATCTCGAGCATCATCTCCTTCGCTATATTCACGAAGAGAATCAAAATCACTCGATCGTGCGTGAGTCATTTTCCTTGATCATGTGCCGATTTTTTCTATTTTCGAGGATGAACGAAAGTGGATAATATCATGCATAATCTATGGTATCTGGTAAAATCATCCTCTTGAGAAGACAGTCTTTCCATCTTTTGAGAGTATTGTCGGGAAGAGAATATCACATGATCGTACAAGAGCATTCATGGCTATGCTATTTTCGCAAGGACAGAGTATACATGTTGGAACTGCAACAATGAGACCATTTGATTCAGCCTTATTCGATATGCAAGTATTGTTCGTCGGTATGAGAGGATATACAGTCGTACCTGGAGTTCAAGGAGGAGGTATAGTGGCTCCAGAAAGGACAGGATTATGAGGATCAAAAATATCTATGATAGGACATCCTCTGTTATCTACAGGTCATACTACGAGTGGACAGACATCATCAGGGTCGATCGTCCCATCTCCATCAGTATCACGATCGCCAGTCACTTCAATGACAATGATAGAAGTAGCAGTATTCCCACTAGAATCGGTGACAGTCAAGGTGACTGTATATATTCCTGGGTCAGTATATGTATGAGTAGGATTCTTATTTGTACTTGTCGTTCCATCGCCTAGATTCCAGGAATAGGTGATTGTTCCACTTCATCCTGAGGTATTTGAAGTAAAATTTACGGCAGTTCATAGAGGTCATACTTGAGGATCAGCCTCTATATTTACAGAAAGAGATATCGGACTCGCAGGACAAACAATAAAAAATGTTGCTACAGAAGTACTGACAACAAGTCCAGTCACAGGGTCTTTCGTCTCAAGTGTTCCAATCCATGTTCCACATTCTGTGAGTTTTTCTATAGGGAAGCTTGTACCGCTTCATGTCAGAAGTGTTCCACTTGCTGGATGAATAAGTGTCCAGTCATAGAGCCAAGCTCACGGAGGAGTTATGGGTATGAGAGTTCCTGTGTATCCTATAGGGAATGATGATATTTGGATCTCTCTTCCACTTGGATCTTTTACTCAGATGCGAGAGGCGACGGTATTCTCTATATCTTTTGTCTGACATTGGTTGTAGGAGAGGATCTTTGCTGCCATGATCGCAAATTCTCCTCGTGTGATATATTCATCTGGAAAGACTTTATTATTCTTGAGTGTGAGGAGTCATGCCTGAATACCCTTTATAGCATATCCATACCAATAATCAGAAATATCGGAAATTGATATTGTTTTCTTGGTATTTTGGTTTTGTATATCATCCCAAAGTCTCGCTTGGCGCAGGAGCATACCAGCAGCTTCTATACGAGTTGTTTTATTATTTTCACAAAAAGGAATACTTGAATAGATTTGATTATTCTGACAACTGACCTTTCCTGTTGCTTTATCGAGATTATATCATTGTACGATGTTCTTTTCTGCAGCATATGCGATACAGTAGAAATACGGATTTGCCTTCGAAAGATCAATAAATGGAGATATTTGATAAGCGACAATGTCCGCTGGAGTCGGTGTAATACACTTTTTACATGATACACTCACAGAAAGCCCTACAAAGATATCACGAGTGATTGTATCTTCACCGTGGAATTTATGACTTCCATCATCGGTGATAATATTCTGATTGTAGAGATATTTTACTGCATCATAATACGGAGACCCCTGGGGTATATCCACAAATGGCATCTCTTTCGCAAAAACTTCCACAAAAAATGTGAAAAATAGAAAGAATCAAAATATGATATGCCAAAAGGATTTCATGAGCTCCAGTATAGAAAAAATGATACTATTTGCAACACGATTACATTTCACTTGGTATTTTCATTCAGAGGAGCTCAAATACAAGGGTAATCTTTTCGGCTACAAGGCTACAGAGTGTAAGTCTGAGTGATTTGAGTCAGAGATTTTTTTCTTCAAGAATCTTTGGAGTGTGGACATAGAAGGTATTAAAGCATACTGCAAGATCGTAGCAATAGAGTGCAAGAGTATGAGGTTTATAGGTCTCTGCCGTTTTCTGTATTACACTTTCCATCTCGGAGAGAGTACGAATGAGGGCAGTATCATATTGGGAAAGACGACCTCACCCCTCGATCCCCTCTCCTTCAGAGAGAGGAGGGGAACTGAATGTTTCAGGTTCTTCCTTCTCTTTTAGGAGAAGGGCCGAGGATGAGGTGGATATCTTTCTTGCTCGGACACAGGCATATTGGATATATGGTCCAGAGTTTCCCTCAAAACTAAGAGCTTTATCCCAATCAAAAGTTACATTTCGTTCACGATCTTGCATGAGATAGCTGTATTTGATGGCACCGACAGCAATCTCTCTAATATCATTCTCTGATAAAGATTTCTCTCCAGTTCGTCATTTTTCCTCAAGGATTTTCTTTGTTCGCACAAAACCCTCATCGACAAGGTCTTCAAGGCGAATAATGTTTCATTTCCTTGTACTCATAGCACCATCTGGAAGTCCTATATGTCCATTTCAGGCATGAAAAATCTCTATATTCTCGAGCCATCCAGCCATGCGGCAAATTTCGAAACATTGCTTAAAGTGCATCTGTTGTCGGAGATCTACGACATAGATAATCTTCGATGGATTCCACCCGTTCGTAAGCCTATACCTTATAGCACAAATATCAGCGGTGAGATAGAGATTTGTCCCATCCTTTTTCTGAATTATAACAGATGGGAGCTTCGTCTCCTCAGGAAATACTACTGCGACACTTCCATCATCATTTTTTACTGCTATCTTCTTCTCAAGAAGTTCCGCAATTATATCATTCATTGTATAAGTAAGCGGAGGTTGGTCTCATATTTTTGGAAGCGGAAGATTCTCATAGAAAGATTCTCCGATATCAAAATCAGGCTTTACATGAATTGTTGCAAGTGTCGCATTCATTGACCCCAGTGATACACTTGTAAATTCGCCCCAAAGTTTCATATTTTCCTCATCTCCATCTGAGAGTTTTCGGAATTCATTTCTACAGTATTCTTCTACACTTTTATCAGCCTCGCACCTGGCAGTGATTTCTATATAGAGTTCGAGAAGATACTCCACTCATTCTTCTCTGAGTCCATTTTCTCGACCGAAGAGCTTATGTGCTGCTATCAGCTTTCCGAAAAGCCCCCAATCACCTACATGGGTATCTCCTATGACATGATATCCGAGATATTGATATATATTGATGATAGATTGGCCAATCGAAGGTGTACAAAGATGTCCGATATGGAGTGGCTTTCCAATATTGGCACCAATATAGTCGACGATGATAGTTTTTCAGGTGTTTGCCTTTGGTTTTATTTTTTCGATATCGGAAAGGATATCTATCCAGATCTTGCTTGTACAAGAGAGATTCACATATCCACCGATGACATTCACCTGTGTGAAATTATCAGTATCTTTGCGGAGTTCTGTAGCGATCTCTTCGGCTATTATATTTGGTGCTCTCCCAAGAGGCTTCGCAAGTGTAAAAACTCCAAAACAATATTCTCCATGTTCAGACTTTGGTGGAGCGGATAGTGTAGGTGAGAATGAGATATTTCCGTAGAGATTCGAAATGTGAGATGAGATGATAGTATTAATTGACATAGGTTTTAGTTAGATTTTCTCGACTCTTGCTCCGTCTTTTTCATCGATGATTTTATATCCCATAGTGGTTATGATATCACGAATCTCATCAGATCTCTTATAGTCCTTCATACTTTTTGCGAGAGTACGTTCATCGAGGAGTGACTGTATTTCTGGAGGAGTGTTGTTTATATTTTCGAGGAGTGAGAAATCAAGAATTGCAATGACTTCATTCCAGCCTCTCATCATGTCGACAAGTGATTTTGCTTCTGCGAGCGAAAATACCTCCTCATCTATTCCATTATTCACATAACTTTGGAATTCAAATACTATTGTCATAGCAAGATTCGTATCAAAATCGTCTTCAAGTTTCTCGATAAAATCTTGCATAAACGCCTGTTGATTATCACGAAATTCACGAGATATATCATGAAATTTCAGTTTTCCGCGAGCATTGCGCTCATCGTTTATTGCAGGGGTTTTTGAGATGTATCTTCCGAGACGCTTCACCATCTCATCGAGTCACTTGATCGTATTGATACTTGCCTGAAGTCGTTCCCATGTAAAATTGAAGTTCTCACGATACTGATTCTGAAGAGCCATGAGCCGGAAACCTCGAGCAATGAGGCTCTCTGGGGTT
>JAVHOR010000116.1:0-2611 GCA_036170175.1 Patescibacteria group bacterium
CTGGACAGTATCGTTGGTATGGAGCGTCGAGAAGACGAGATGTCCTGTCTCGGCAAGTGTTATAGCCGTCTGAATAGTAGCAAGATCTCGCATTTCTCCGACAACAATCACATCAGGATCCTCACGGAGGATAGAGCGGATTCCATCAGGAAATGTATCAAATTGTTTTCCAAGTTCCCGCTGATGAATAAGTGATTTTTTATTCTGATAGATAAATTCTACTGGGTCCTCAAGGGTCATAATATGTCGCTGGGAATTGCGATTGATGTGTTCTACCATGGCGGCCATAGTCGTCGACTTTCCACTTCCTGTCGGACCAGTGACAAGAATAATTCCTTTTTCTGCGAGCGTAAGATCGAGAAGATGATTGGGAAGATTGATAGATTCAGGTTCAGGGATAAGTGAGGGAATCATACGAAAAGCGATTGTCGTTCCGCGAATGACACGAGATATATTTACACGAAAACGTGTCGGAAGTCGTTCGAAAGATATATCAATAGTTCTATCAGTAAAGGGTCTACCGACTAAATGTGTTGTAATAACCTCAATATCTGTCTCGGTAAGCCTTCCAAAAGCCTGGACAGGATTCATATCTCCAACACTATTTCTAATATAAGGAAACTCTCCCGTCGTAAAATGGAGATCTGATATATGATTTTTGATGATATCATCAATAAGCGAGAGAAATCGATCGATATCCATAAAATATTTTTTAGGAAGAAGAATATAGAAAAATTCTATCATATTTCTCTGTCTTCTGTCAATTTCAAGAGAATTTATGAAGGGAAAATGTCTAGACAAGAAGGAGAAATGAATTAAAAAACAAGGTTCTTGGCGGATTGACTTTTCCATGAGAAAAAATAGACTCATATTTATGAAACTCATAGTATGACTTGGAAATCCGTGAAAAGAATATGAAAATACTCGACATAATGTCGGATTTCTCATGATTGAATATATTCGTAAAGCATTAGATTTTGGTGAATGGGAAGCATCAAAACATAAATGAACTCTCTCAAGAAAGACTGGAAGTGATATTATTCTTTTCAGACCGACAACGTATATGAATCTCTCTGGTGAAGCAGTATCAAATATAATATATTTCTATAAGCTTGATCCAAAAAATGACCTTATGGTCATCTCAGATGATATTGATATGGAGTTCTGAAAGGTGCGTAAGCGAGAGAAATGAAGTCATGGTGGACAAAATGGACTTAAAGACATCATAGCAAAATTCTGAAACGATGAATTCTCTCGAATAAAAGTCGGTATTGGACGTGATCCGAGATTTGAGGTCAGCGATTGGGTACTCTCAAAATTCACCGAAGAAGAAAAAGAAATACTCGAAAATGAAGTATCAGGTACTATCGAAACACTTATAAGAGACTGGATAAACGACTAATCATGCGACTCGATCAATACATTGCCATTCATTACAAATTCACGAGAAATAAAGCAAAGCAATTTATTGAATCCTGACTTATTCTTGTTAATTCAAAAATCATAACAAAAGTTTCTCTTGATATTACTGGAGCTGATACTGTTAGCCTTGTCGAAGATAAGCGACTTCATTGGGTATCTCGGAGTGCTGGAAAACTTGATGGATTTTTGGATCAATTGACAGTTGATAATTGACAGTTGATAGTACAGTGATCGAATTGTCTTGATATTGGCTCATCAACAGGAGGATTTACTCAGGTACTTCTCGAAAGATGAGCACTTCACGTGGATGCTGTCGATGTCGGTACAGGCCAGCTTGATACAAGAATCAGCACTGATTCGCGAGTGACCTCTTATGAGCAAACAGATATTCGTACATTCCAAAATCAGAAAAAACAATATGATATTATCACCTGCGATGTTTCTTTTATCTCTATAACAATAATACTTCCTACTCTACTCAGGTTCGCAAATATATCGACAAATATTTTCCTTCTCTATAAGCCTCAATTCGAAGTTGGTTCTGCAAATCTTCGAAAGACTGGGGTTCCAAAATGAGGAAAAATCATCGAAGAAAAAATGAAAGCATGGGAATACCTTCTCGAATCTTCATCTTGCGAAATTTTGCAAAAAGAGAAATCAACTGTCATTGGTGAGGCAGGAAATGAAGAATGGATGTACTGGATAAAGAAATTATAACTTGTCTTTCTTTGATATTTTCATATCCTAGAATCTATTATCTAAATTCTACATCTATGTGACGCTGACCAACAGTTGCGGCCCAGAAGGAAGCTAGTGCCAAAGAAAAATCAAAAACATACGCAATCCACTCAAAGATTATTGCTCTTGCTGCAGAACGTGGAGCAGATCCATGACAAAATAATGCCCTTGCTGATGCAATAACGACAGCAAAAAAAGCTTGAGTCAATATTGATGTCATTGATCGAGCTATCAAGCGCTGAGCAGGTCTTGATACTAATACAAAGAAAGTCGAAGAAATTCTTTATGAAGGATATCTCCCCTGAGGTATTGCTGTGATCGTGAAAACGCTTACTGATAACCGCAATCGTACAGCTCCAAGTATTCGCCATATCTTCTCAGATGCATGAGGAAATCTTGGAGAGACGGGGTCAGTTTCGAATTATATTTTTGATCATATTGGAGAGATTAG
>JAVHOR010000116.1:2711-8150 GCA_036170175.1 Patescibacteria group bacterium
TTGGAGAGACGGGGTCAGTTTCGAATTATATTTTTGATCATATTGGAGAGATTAGACTTACACTCCCTAAAGATATGGAAGCTTTTGAAAATAGTATTCTTGAGACAGATGCCCTCGACTATTCTATCGAATGAGAATTTGTCTCTGTCATCACTTCTCGTGAGAAACTCATGAGTGTGAAAAGTTCGTTAAGAAATGGATGATATACTATAGATACAGCAAGTCTTATCTATAGACCAAAGACCTATATTGAAACGACTGATTCAGACCATATTCTTCAGCTCTATAGCTTTCTCGAAGCATGCGAAGAAGATGAAGATATAGAGGTTGTATACAACAATGCTGACATATCCGACTCTCTCTGGCAAGAAACCCAAAAGAAGGTTGAAATGAGTCGATTCCGAACATAAAGGAAAAATCTTTTGAAAAACAAGAAAATGAGTCTATAATAAAATTATCTAATTTTATGTATATATGTCCGGACCTCAAACCGACCAGAACCCCCCTACAGGACGAAATCCTCCTTTACCAATATGAGGACAAACAAATACGCCACCTCCACCTCGTCCAAAAACCTCAAATGAAGAAATCTCAAAAAGATTTCTTGTTCATCCACTCACGACATTCGATGAAAGTTCTTTTATGAACCTTCTTGAACATTCCCTTTCTCTTTCAACTTTCGAGAAAAAACGAGTTATTGATGCAATTCCGACACTTTCACAATTCCAGATCGATGAACTCATAAAGGTTTTCGAAGATGAACGTGTCGAATTCCGTAAGCTTATGCCGACAGAAGGAGAGATTATCAAGGGTCTTGTAGGAAAGGCTCAAAATGAGTGGGAACAACTCAAGGATATCTATATCGAAGAAATAAAAGCTCAAATTGCATCAAATGCTGATGCACAGAAAGCAGAAGATCTCAAAAGAAGCCTCTGACTTTAAAAGTCGAGAATTGTTTTCACCACCCAAATATGGGTGGTTTTTTTATTTACCTTTCCTTTCTCAAGGATTTTTCATATACTTTTCCCATGTACATTGCTGTCATTCCTCTTGCAAAATCACTTCATCCGCGTCCCTATACATATTTTGTCACTTCTACTTGGTCAGAGCAAATTGTCATGGGAGGAATGGTCGAAGTTTCAATATGACATTACATTGAAAGGTGAATAGTGGCATCTATAGGATTTGCCCCACCCAATGATATTTCTCTAGAGTCTATCAAGCCAATACTATCTGTTATCTCTTCTATCCCCATTCTCCCTCAATATATTCTCACGACCATTCTCACGATAGCAACTCGCTATTCTCTTCCTATTCACAAAGCTCTTGCGCTCTTCTTTCCCGTCCCTCTTCAATCTCGTCTTGATAAAAAGAACTACCTCCTCAAGAATTATTCGGCAGATGAGACAATCACAAATAGTCCCCAACTAAGAATTCTGAATTTTGTCGATACAATATTCAATCCATTCAATATAGGCGACTTTCTTAAAGAAGATACCGTTATTATCTTTCCTGATGATATGTTTCTCTCTTCATTCAAAGATACTATCGATATATATCTCGAGGAAATGAAAGGAGAAGATTCTTCCCTTACAAATATGAAACTCTATGCGGAATCAACTCCTACGCGGAGGTCTCAAGGGTGGATCGATATTTATGAGAAGAAATATAAAATAATTGTTTGAACTCGGCGACTTCTTTACTATAATCTCGAAAAATACAAACATATCATATACATAGAAGACGCATTTGGTATGGAATATTATCAATATCCGACTCGGATAAAAAATCTTGATATCCTTCGATATATAGCCCTATCTCGAGAATTTAATATTACTATTATCTCTTCCTCACCAACACTTTCACTTTTTGCAAATTTCCGCGATTTCCAAATAATTCCCATTAGAAAAGAATTAAGCTAACCTCCCATGGAGTCTTCTCTCGAACACATTCTCACACTTATTTACAATCATTTCAGGCGACTTGATCGCATTGGAATTATATGGTATCTTGGAATACTTTATACTATTTTTTTGCTTATTACGACGTTTAGTTATACGGTCATCAATGGTACTTTCTACAAGAAAATAGCATATGAGCAACAGACAAAGGTTATTGTAAATCCTGTATCTCGCGGAAGTATTTACTCTTCTGAAGCTTCTCTCAAGTGAGCCCTTGCTGTATCGACGAATCTCGGAAATCTCTCGATTGATCCATCCCAGACAGGATCTCGAGATAAACTTACTACTTTTCTTTCTGATATAGTTTTTGAGGAGTTCTGTACCTATTCGACAACTCCCTGTCTCGAAAATATGAGCACCTACCTCCGGAGTGATCTCACCCTCGAGAAAAATATCACGGTTACAGAGCTCAAAAATAGAATAAAAATATACCTTCAGTTAAAAATTGATTCACCCCGAGATGAAGTATTGATAAAAGAAAATTTAGATGAAGCGAATATCCAACAGATTATGGCATGGCAGGAACCCTCACTCTATTTTATAGCGAATAATCTCTGGGTCAATCCGACAAAAATAATCGATAGAAATGCACTGAGTGTAAAAATTTCAGACTCTCTTGGCATTCCTGTCGCAGAAGTCCAGAAATCTTTATCTCTTCGAAAAAGAGCACATCTTGATATTATCAAAAATATAAATGTAAGTACTCGAGATGCTGTACTCAAAAGACTCTCGAGGGAAAGAGACGCTATAAAAAATAAAGAAATTGTTTTGGAAGAAAGCATTCTCCCTTTTATCAAACAGGAAGATATTGATAATAGTGAAAATCTTATTCGTTTTTATCCTGAAAGGAATATTACTGGTCAAATCACAGGATTTGTCGATCATGAAGGAAAAGGAAAATATGGAATTGAGTGATACTTTGAGGATACTCTCCAAACTGAAAGCCCAACACAAAGAGTCGTAAAGGATGCTGCTTGAAGACCGATCGGACTCTACACATGAAAAGACTGACTAAATATAAAGAATAATGTAAATATTACTCTCACTATTGATCGGAATATACAGAAAGAAATATCAACGCGTCTCACGAAAGCCATCGAAGAATTTCGAGGAAATAAAGGAAGTGTGATTGTGATGGATCCAAAAACAGGAGCAATCATTTCTATGGTTAATTATCCTGATTTTGATCCAAATAGCTTTACCGATGTCTATGATATGGAAAAGGTAAATTATGCGCGCTATGAGAATCCAAGTTTTGATCTTTTTGGTATTCCTCTTTTTGTCGTCGATACCCAGAGTGGGACACTTTTTTCGAATATTGATGGCCAACGACTCAAGCTTCGAGAAGCAACCGATGATGAGATCGCAACATTCGCCATACCAAAATATAAATATAGAAATAAATATGGCGCATGAGTCTATACAAATGATATTATTACCGCTCTCTATGAGCCTGGATCGGTATTCAAGGCTATCACCGTCGCTATTGGTATAGATTCTGGTGAGATCACTCCAACGGATACATACTATGATAAAGGATATGTGGAGCTTGATTATGGTGGAGGACAAAAATGAAAAATATCAAATCTCGCTTCGCAATGTAGTGGTCTCCATACCTATATCCACGCTGTAGATTGGTCATGTAATGTAGGAATGATCAATATTATTCAGAAAATTGGACCTTCTCTTTTTAATAAATATATTGGAGATTTTGGCCTTGGAACGAAGACAAATATCACGCTTGATGGGGAACATTATGCACAGATTAGCCCATATGAGAAATGGTCACGTACACAGTTTTTTACTATGGCATTTGGCCAAGGAATCAATATTACACTCCTTCAAATGGCTACTGCATATTCTATCCTCGCCAATGGTGGAGTCTATATGGAGCCTTACATTGTCGAATCTTTGACATATCCAGATGGGAGAAAAATCGATACCATACCAACTCCAATACGGAGAGTGATAAAAGAAGAGACCTCAAAACAAGTCACTGCTATGCTTATCGATAGTGTACGAAATGGTTTTGCAAAAAAATGATGAGTTGCAGGCTATACAATTGCTGGGAAGACAGGAACATCACAAATACCAATGAAATGAGGATATGAGAATCGTATCCTCGGTCAAGATATTGGGCATACTATCACTTCATACGGATGATATGCTCCTGCAAATAATCCAAAATTTGTCCTTATTGTTTCGATCAATCGTCCGAGATCTGGTATCTACTCTGAGACGACATCATCTGCGCTCTTTTCTCAGATTGCTCAATATCTTCTCGAATATTATAAGGTTCCAAAAAACAATGGAAAATAGTAAAAACTTGATTATTACTCTCTGATAAATATACTAGCCCAATAGATAAGCTACAATCTTTGTAGCTTCCATGGTGTACATTTCTATTGCAAAGATTATAACCCCCCCCCCAGAATATACTCAAGAGAAATTCTTATCCTTTCTTTTCTATGAAGAAAATACCCTCATCTTGATTCACTCTCGTCGAACTCATGATAGTCATGGCGGTTATTGGTATTCTTGCAACAGCATTATTTATATCTATTACTACATATAGGGCACGAGCGCGAGATGTAGTACGAGTGACAGATCTTCGAATACTAAAACAAAGTCTTGAATGATATTTCATGGCGAATGATGCATATCCACCTACAGCATGTGGATATGATTGTACTATTGTAACTAATGATTCATATATCACATCTTCTCAGCCAGCATGGTCTTCTGCCCCTCTTGCATCTAATAGTTCATTTCTTCCATTTTCAACTCTTTCTCAGTTTCTCTCAAAAACTATTCCTTCAACTTCTGCTGCCCCACTTGGTCTTGGAGCATTTGAATCAATGCTTGCTCCTTATATATGAAATCGTCCCCTTCCAAGAGATCCAATAAATACTGGATTATATCCTTGGGTAGATAAAAAATCATATGTATACTCTTATGGGAATGTTGGTAAGATTCAATGACAAATCGGATATGATCTCACAGCAACTCTTGAAAATCCAAATAATCAATATGCATGTAGACAGCACCCTGCACGATATGGATATGAAAATACTCCTATGTGTGATAATACTGACCCTGCAAGTGATGATATAATAAATAATTGATACTCTTGAATCTCTCATTCACGACTCTATGAGGCATGAGAAAGAAGTGGAAAGTATGATACAGCACCTGCATGATCTTCAAATTATACTTGGGTTACAGGTCCATGGATACCAACTGTGTCTTGTTGAATGGATACTCAAACTCGTACTGTTACATGTAAGCGTACACTCGATCAAACAACAGTAGCCTTCTCCTTTTGTGGTACAGCACCCGATACAACTCAAGTAGTAGATAAATGACCATGTCCTATAAATGGAGTATGTAATAATTCTGTCCAATACTCTTGTACTGCTGGTACATCAGTATCCAATGTTGCTGGTTCATGTGGAGGAAATTCTACATGGTGATGTAA
>JAVHOR010000117.1:0-1748 GCA_036170175.1 Patescibacteria group bacterium
CGTGGCATAACCAGTTTTTTTTACTTTTTCTTTCATAAGCCCATCTTCATCAAGAGGATCGTTTTTTTCATCTTGTGCTTCGGGTGTATGTTTTTCATCGCCAGGGTCTCGAGTAAAAAGCTCAAAAAGTGTTCCAAGCCATTCGAGAGGATTAAAAGAAAAATGATATTTTCCATCTTTTTTCTCACTCTTTCGGATACGTCTTTTTATCTTTTCTTGCCAATCATCAGCGACAGGACGCAGAAGTATCTGAATGACTCCCGATTCATCTTCGCCAAATTTTCCCATAGCAGAGAGGATTGCATTCATGGAATCACTTTCGAGTTTTTGATAGGTACGAATAGGATATTCTTCTCACTTTTTGAGCTTCATGATTTCTCACTCGACAATCTTTTTTCCTTCAAAAATATTTACCTCATTCGTTTCTTCTATAAAAGCATCAGAATAGAAACCAAGCACCTGCTTCTCTACAAGAAGCTTTGCTCGTTTTGGGACAACAATATAAAAATATATTTCTTGTTTGTGAGCGACATACTCAAGTGAGAGATATTCTTGACCAAAAAGCCAACCAAGAAGCGTGCTTGAATAGAGTGATTTTAGACTCGCGAGAAGTTGTTCCATGATAGAAATCTGTTCACGAAAGTCTTTCACAGTCTCATGCTTCTCATCCTGGTCACTATCCTTGCGTGCGATAATGACGCGCAAAAATGTCATATTGAGTGACCTCTTAAGTGCTATCTTTCTTCGCATAGAAAAATAGAGAACAAGCGCTATAAGAATCGTTGTCGCGATGATAAATATTCCTTCTGTAGTCGTCATGTGATGATTATATCGGAAAGGGGAGAAAAACGCAAAAAAATCACCCAAAGAATGGGCGATTTTTAGATGGAAGAAAGTCTATCCAAGAATGAAGAACTTGAAAAGAGCATTACTTGCCACGATAAGAAGCAGTCAGAGAAATATATAAATGACAATATTTTTTGCTTTCTTGAGCTTTTCTTCCTCTCCTCATGAGATAAAAACAAGCCATCCCGCATAGATCACAAGAATAATTGCAAGAAGCATGAGAAATCCATTGAGATAATTGACAAGCTTTCCGAAAATTTCGATGCCACCACTAAGCTTTTTTGAAGAGAGTTCGCAATTTCCAATATTGAGCCACGTTGTATCTTTACAGGCATTCTTTGGTTCTCAGTAAATAGCCGTAATAATTGGCTTCGGAAGACGTATAAGAAGAAATCCAATAAGAGCGTAGATGACAATATTTTTTCCTTTTTTTAGCTTCTCTTCATCGCCACTTCCAGTCACTATAATATAGAAAGCGTAGACTGCCATAACGAGAAATCCGAGCGAGGCAAGCATGAGAAGAATACCGACAATTGGCTCAAAAATATTGTTCCAAAATTGCCATCAGAGCTGGCTATTGATGGGATTATCCATTCAATTTCCTTGGAGATTCAGATAGAGAGTTGCCCATACTGAATATGCAATCTGCATGACGAATATACCCACGGAAGTCCATATTATCCCTTTTCGCCATTTTTTCACACTCTCTTCATCACCTCAGGCAAAAAGGAGCTTCATTACTCCAATAATGAGAAATATAACAGCAATTCCAATAAAGAAATTCTTAATAGCGCTTGCTACAGTGATAAATGTATTTTGTATAGAGTCTCCTTGAAGCTCAGGATTAAAAAAGAACGTACTAATAGGTTGAATAAAATCATCAAGTGAAGAGTTACCTACAC
>JAVHOR010000118.1:0-8062 GCA_036170175.1 Patescibacteria group bacterium
GAATAGTATAGCTTATACAGGAACAAATGTAGGAATCGGTACAAATACTCCATCAGCTTGATTCAAGCTTGAAGTCAATGGTGACGCCAAGATCAATGGATTGACTGTAGGAAAATGATGAGGAAGTCTGATAGGCAACACCGCGAATGGATATGGCGCTCTCATGTCCAACACCACTGGATACAACAACACCGCAATTGGAAAGTCGGCTCTCGTTTACAACTCTACGGGAAGCTACAACACCGCGAATGGAGTAGGTGCTCTTCTCTACAACACCACTGGATACAACAACACCGCGAATGGAATGAATACCCTCATTTCCAATACCATAGGAAGCAATAATACCGCAATTGGAGGAGGTGCTGATGTGACAAGTGTTAACCTAAGTAATGTCACTCTCATCTGAGCAAATACGTTCGGTATGCAGTCCGATACTGTCATCCTCTGAAACTGAGCGAATGTGGGAATTGGCACTTCTACTCCATGAGCCAAGCTCGAAGTCGTATGACAAGTGAAAATTGTCGATGGAAATCAATGAGCTGGGAAAGTCCTCACCTCTGATGCGAATGGTCTAGCAACATGGTCAACATCTAGTGGACCAAGTTGAAGCTCTCAGTGGCAGAATGTCGCTCTTGGTATATCGTATATGGGAACAAATGTCGGTATAGGAACTCTCACTCCATGAGCCAAGCTCGAAGTCAATGGTGATGCGAAGATCAATAGTCTTACTGTAGGAAGATGATGAGGAAGTCTGATAGGCAACACCGCGATTGGATTGAATACCCTCCGCCAAAACACCACTGGTAATTATAACACCGCTATTGGACTAGATGCTCTCTACAATAACACCACTGGTAATTATAACACCGCAAATGGAAATGGAGCTCTCCTTTACAACACCACTGGAAACGATAATACTGCAAATGGTTGGGGAACTCTCACTTCAAATACCACTGGAAATGGTAATACCGCAAATGGAAAGTCGGCTCTCTATTACAACACCACTGGAAACGATAATACTGCAAATGGATTATACGCCCTCGTGAACAACACCACTGGAAATGGCAACACCGCTATTGGACTAGATGCCCTCTACTACAACACCACTGGAAATGGCAACACCGCGAATGGAAGTTATGCCCTTCTCTTCAATACCACTGGAGACACCAACATCGCCATTGGAGAGCAGGCTCTCTACTACAACACCACTGGAAGCTACAATACAGCGAATGGAGCATTTGCACTCCAAAACAACACCACTGGTAACTACAATACAGCGAATGGAAATATTGCCCTCTACTCCAACACCACTGGAAATGGCAACACCGCGAATGGAATGAATGCCCTCTTTAACAACACCACTGGAACCAACAACACCGCGATTGGATCTTTTGCTGATGTGACAAGTGGGAATCTGAGCAATGTCACTCTCATCTGAGCGAATACTGTCGGATCTCAGTCGAATACTGTCATCCTCTGAAACTGAGCGAATGTGGGAATTGGCACTTCTACTCCATGAGCCAAGCTCGAAGTCGTTGGGAATATCATTGCAGCGTCACCAACTCAAGATAATCATGTCGCGACCAAGGCCTATGTCGATGCAGCAATAGCAACGGCAGTGGCAGCAGCATTAGCAGGTCAACCAGGATGATGTACTACCATCTGATCACCATGTGGTGGTGGTATCTACGCATGAGATTATCTATGACACAAGATCATCGCCACACCTTCAGGATGTACTGACAGTACCACTCCGACCTGTAATGGTTCCACAGATACCCTGACAAAGCAATTTTCTACAGAATTAGTAGACAGAAATACTACTAATTCCTATTCTGATGGAGTTTCCAATACTGCTACACTTGCAGCATTTGGTGCTCTCTATCCTGCCGCGAAGTACTGTGATGATATGGTCTATGGTGGAAAAAGTGACTGGTATCTCCCAGCTCCGTATGAGCTCAATATTCTCAATGACAATAAAGTGATTATCTGAGGCTTCACCACGAACAACTATTGGTCGAGTATGGAGGGCTACACCGCCACCGCATGGTGTCAGAGTTTCCCCAATAGCATGCAGGCCAACTACGGTAGCAAGTACTACAACTTCTATGTTCGTTGTATCCGGAAGATCTAGGACAATGACTGTTGGATTATTTGGCCATTTGTTTTATTCCTGCCTGTTCCATCATTCCCGCGAAGGTCTTCGACCGAAGGGATTGATACCTTTGTGGTACGAGAATCTAGAATCCGAAGGCAGAGCAAGATCCCGTGCCAAGAAGCTCACGGGATGACGGGAAAGAGGAAACTCACGGGATGACGGGGAAAGGAATCTCTCACTCGTCATTCCTGCGAAGGTCTTTGACTGAAAGGAATGATACCCTTGCGGTACAGGAATCTCTTGATCGTCTTGATAGATTTTGAATAGATTTTCTTTTTGCATTTTCTAATGAGTTCATATATAATTGAGTTAACTTTTAACCAAGTTCTGTTAAATTTTAACACAAATGAATAAACGAGAAAGATTACAATCCCAGATTTTTGATATTGTCAGTACTCATGCTGGTATATCGGCTCCAGATATAGCGAAGGAGGCCCATGTGAGTCGTGTGACAGCATATACATATCTCAAGGAACTCATGAGACTTGGCATAGTAGAATCTATCGGACAAGGGAGAGCAACTCTCTATAGGAGGATGAGCCCTCGAGATACACGCATATTATTCAAGAAAGAATCGGAACCAATCTTGAATAATAGAGAAAATGATATTCTTACGGGTATAATACAAAGGACTCATGATGAACGGGGAGAAGAAGTGAATGCTGACTCAATTCGTTCGATTTTTGATGCATATTGTATGTATATTGATCCTATGAATCAGATATATACAGGTATACATGCGTTTGTTCTCTGGTGTCTTGATGAGAAACATGATTTTTCAGATCGAATTGAAGAAAAGGCTTTTGAATATTTTGAGATTATTGGCGGTATTGAGTATCAACGAAGAAAAAATAATTTTTTTGATGGAACACAGATATATAAGTCGAATCTTACGGGATGTATGGAAATTGCGGTTGATCGATTTTATTTTCATGAGATATTTGCCCTTCCAAATGGATTTGGTAGGACTCGTACAGCGATCGAGCTTGCTTATGGAAAATCCAATGGAAATGAAAGACTTTTGAAACATGCTATAAGATCTTCCATTGAATCAATACGTATTTTTTCTGATACAGAAAAAGTGGATGGAATTGTGTATGTACCGCCAACAATGAGTAGGAATATTCAGTTTCGAGATGTGCTTGAGAAATCCCTTCAATTAAAAATTCCTACTATAAAAGCTGAGAAAATACAGAATCCAACAAAAATTCGTATTGCACAGAAGGATATTCGTGGAAAAGAAGAAAAAATACAAAATGCGATTCAAAGTATGGAAGTATTTCTTCCAAAGGATATGAATTTTACTCATATACTTATTCTTGATGATAGCTTTACTACTGGTGCAACTCCGAATGCCATCGCATTAAAATTGCGAGACACTGGCTATAGAGGAAAAATTACAGTTATTACAATTTGCGGATCATTCTCTTATGATCTTGCAATCACAGAAGATGAGATATAGTTTCTTTTGTCACGATTTTCTTCTGTTTCAAGACAAGATTTTTTTATCTTTGCTTGCATTCTTTCGAAAAATCTCTATTTTATATCAATATATTAAAATATAAGTTTTTAGAATGTCTCTAAATACACATGAAACATCAGAGAGGATAGAGCAGATTCATCCTCTCAATGCGGATTTTCTTCTCGATACACAGCCACACAGACTCTATGGAGATCGGTGATGAAATATTCTGGAAGTGCTTGTCGATCGATTTGCCTCTAAGGTCGTCGAGACGCTCTATGGACATGGAGGTATTATCGCGCTCGGATATCACGATGCTACTAGTGACGGACAGAGAAGTTTTGTGAATGGCTACCTTCTAAGGAGAAATGGGAGAATACACGCATTTCATAGTTATTACTGAGAAATTCCACTTGGCATAGAGCTCGATATTTTCTATATGCTTCTGAATCCTGCAGAGATAAATAATTGGATACTCCAAGATAGGAAAGCTGTCGAGAGAGAAAGAGATGATCTCTGAAGGTTTGGTCTTGGTATGAATATATCGAACAGAAATCCGTGAGAATTATGATTGCGAGGATCGCTCATCCAGATGAAGAATCGCTATCTTAATAGTCTGAAGTAATATATTTCTTCCTTTTTTGTATTTTTCGCAGAGATATGATACTATCTACATATGACAGAAATCATAGAAAGACATCCAGAACTCCAATGACAGAACAAGCAATCATTGTGAACTTGAGAAGTTATATGATGAACTCAGGAGAAAGTCATGAATCTCTTATGAGAAGCTATGAATAAAGTAACTGTCGATCTTCGATGACTTCAGCCAAGACAGATCATATTTTGAGGTATACCAGAAATGGGGAAAAAAGAAAAGAGACTAAGAGTAATATCAAACGATGGATATAAGCTCGTCTTAAAAGAAAGAGATAAACACGATGGAACGAAGTGAGAATCATACTATATATTTGTAGGTATTCCAAGATGAGAATATTCTATGTATCTTTGTGATGAAGAAAGCAAGGGTTCTATTTGCACTCTTGTGCTCAATCCAGAAAATTTTCTTGTTCCAAAGAGTAAGAAATAGAGTGTATATTATTTTTTTTGGAGAAATTTAGTATATCGATATACTTCGCCTATCTTAACTCTTTCTTTTATGGCGACTATGTCACGAGAGGACTTCACTGATAAAGTCCAGGAATATATCAAGCGTATCAATCAAATTGCTGAAGAACAGGGGTATTCTGTCATGATGGCTTACTATATTGGTGGCTCTGAGGCGGAGAATTCTGATGATGATTTCATTATCGATTGGCGAAATATGAGCCTGAATGATAACCTCTATGCGATGTCTCGCTGGACTCAGGATGTGATGAATAACTTTGATGAGAGTGCTGATGAAGATAAGTGGGGGAAAGATGGACAGGACTTTATAGGGAAGTACTAATACTGTTCCCAAAATATCTGTTCCTTTATAATTCCCAATGTTTCGAGTTTCTCTCGAGCATCTTTTACCATAGTTGGTGATCCACAGAGATAGAATTCTTGGTATGGAGCGATATTTTCTCCCACGATCCAATCAGTCACATATCCGCGAGTGGCATAATCCTGATCTTCTCGAGAAAGATAAGGAAGAAAGCTCAGGTCGAGAGTTTTTTTCAATAAATTCATCTCATTAAGATAGAAAAAATCTTGTTCTTCTCGAACTCCATAGAGAAATGCTATTTTTCCGGAGAATCCTTCTATTTTGAGTGTATTTACCATACAGTAAAGTGGAGCAAATCCTGTACCTGTTCCGATAAAGCACTTACTCTGCGGGGTATCCTCGAGAGTGAAGTGACCAAGTGGAAGTATTCCAGAAAAAGATGTACCAACTTCTGCATCACAAATGATGGGACTTCATCTTCCTTCTGGTATACGTTTGATAATAAGAGTGAAAGTGCTATCATTCTTTCATTCTATTTTATCTAAGGTGGAGATATTGAACTCTGATATTGAATATGCTCGAGGAAGTCATGGAGCAAGCTGGAACATGACATATTGACCAGGTTTCGGAATCTCCTTTCCAAGTTCAGGACATGAGTACAAGAGCTCAAATACATCATGGGTAAGTATCTTTTTTGCGACGAGAGTGAATGAAGTTTTAATCATTGTAGTAGGATCGAAGATGCTGAAATATATTCAGCATAACGGGGAATATAATAAAATCTCCCTGATTATGGGGAGATTTTTTGTTTTTTCAAGAAGGAATTAGGCGGCTTTGTTTGATTCCTCAGAACCTGACTTAATAGAATCATTTGCTGCCCGATTGAATCGTATTCTTGCCTCAATAACATTGGAAGCATTTTCAGAACTTGCTTGCTTATGAAGAATCCAATCAATAAAGTCACGAACAGGAGCTCAGAACGCCCGTATAAGTCATCCATGCTCATTCGAGAGTATCAAAAGAGCTTGGTTTCTTGTAGTATCAGAAAATATAGCATCATTTCCCGATTCAGGCAATTTCTCAGATGAAGTATTTTCAGTTTGAGTCATAATAAAATCTATGCCATTATTATAGCATAGATTTATTTTCTTGCAAATTATTCGTCATTTTCATCGAGTATTTCATCTTTTTTCTCCTCTTTTCATTTTTTCTTTCCAGATTCAACTCGGTCCACTTTTTCTTTGCGGACTTCTTTATCTATTTCTTTCATCATTTTCTCATTTGCCTTGAGGAAGTCACGAGCATTCTCTCTTCCTTGACCGAGGCGTGTCTCTCCATACGAATAGAATGCGCCAGCCTTTTTGATGATACCACGAGCAGCACCAATATCGAGAAGTTCTCAGGCATGAGAGATTCCTTCATTGAAGAGGACATCGATCTCGACTTCACGGAATGGTGGAGCAATCTTATTTTTTACCACTTTTACTTTCACCTTATTTCCGTATGCTTCCTTGTCATCACCTGTTCCTGACTCGAGCTTTTCTTTGCGTCGGATATCGAGGCGCTGGGAAGCATAGAACTTCAGGGCATTTCCTCCTGTCGTCGTCTCAGGATTTCCGAACATGACACCAATCTTCATACGAATCTGATTGATAAATATGACAGTCGAATTCGATTTTCCGATAACTCCTGTGACTTTGCGAAGAGCTTGGGACATGAGTCGGGCATGGAGTCCCATAAAAGAATCTCCCATATTTCCTTCGATTTCAGCCTTTGGTGTGAGCGCTGCTACGGAATCTACGACGATAAGATCGACTGCTCCAGATCGGACAAGTGCATCGACAATCTCGAGAGCCTGCTCTCCATAGTCTGGCTGAGAAATAATAAGCTCATCGATATTTACGCCTATAGCCTTTGCATAAGCAGGATCAAGTGCGTGCTCAGCATCGACAAAGGCAGCAGTGCCTCCGACTTTCTGACATTCTGCTATCGCATGAAGCGCAAGAGTTGTCTTTCCTGAGGATTCAGGACCATAGATCTCGACGATGCGCCCCTTGGCATATCCTCCGCCAAGAGCTTCATCGAGAGCGATTGACCCAGATCAGCAAGTTTCGACTTTCATATGTGTTTTTTCCCCGAGCTTCATCACGGATCCGGCACCAAATTGTTTTTCGATCATTAGGAGAGCTGATGCGAGAGCATCTTTGCGGTTGTCAGTCATAAGAGAAAATTATAAGATATGAATTATATGGAGCAGAACCGAGATCCACCTTCAAAGGAATGATGAAGTAGGAAAGTATTTATATAATCAGAGAAACAAGAGTCAGAAAGAAAATAATGGCGAGAAAACGGTTGGTGTAGGTGAGTATAAGTGTCATAGTATTTAAGTAAAGAGATTACCAGGAAATGATCGAACGAATATGCCTTGAATAAGGATATTCCCATCCATGTCATCGAGTATAATCGGCTTGTGCCGGGGATTATCTGAGTGGGGAATGAGGTAGCTCGTACCACGTTCCTGTCTATATTCCTTCAGAGTAGCTTCATCATTGATGAGAGCCGCGACAATCTTGCCATTTTCTGGGATATTATTCTCCTCAAGAAGGACAAGGTCGCCATTTTCTATACCTTTCTGATTCATCGAATCACCCTGAGCTCGGAGGAAAAAATATTTCTTGGAAGCCGAGAGAAGTCTCGTAGAGACTGGAATCTCAGTCTCAATATTCTCTTCTGCAAAGATCGGCATACCGCAGGCGATTGTCCCAATGAGAGGAATTCCTCGGACTTCATAGCTCTCAGATCGGAAATCTGGAGACATCCTAATCTCGTCATGGGAATCTCGATAGAGCCATCCCTTGTTCATTATCGAGTCGAGCATGACAGAGATCGATCGAGGAGAAGCGTATCAGAGAGATGCTTGGAGTGCGCGGATTGTGGGTTTTTCTCCTCGTGATATAAAGTCACGGACTTTCTGGAGGACGAGCTGTTCTTTTGTGCTGAGTTTTTCCATAGA
>JAVHOR010000119.1:0-7941 GCA_036170175.1 Patescibacteria group bacterium
CTCTGACATTCATGCCAAGTGACTTAAATGTCAATCCAAACTGGTGAAAGGCTCTCGAAGTTATCGAATGACTTCTCATATCTCCTGTCATTGGATTTTCTCTCGCAATCGGACTTATATATATTGCACATCATGTTCTTGTGAAGAGGCAATACTTCAAATCTCCTCGCTGGTCTTGGGATCATCCAACACTCGGCATGAGAACTGTCCTTATTATTTCTTCTTCACTTGTAAGTTTTATGCATGGAAAGAATGATGGGCAGAAATGAGTCGGAATTGCAACTCTCATTCTTGTCACACTTCTTCCTGCATATTTTGCGATCAATCCAAATATGGATCAACAGGCATTTTCGAACAATGTGAAAGCAATCTGAACTGTCATTTCTCAGATTGATATTTCTACTCTCTCGGGGAATGATAAAACTCTCTTAGAAAGAACAAAAAAAGATGTTGAATCACTTACATCGCTCGTTTCGAGAAGTGACTGGAATACTGAAGATAAGATTACACTTCGTCAATGAGTCCTTGGTATCCAAGATAGCTATAAGACTCTTTCTTCTCCTGAAACAAACAAGAAACTCTCACTCATTCCAGCAGCAAACGCTGCAGGAACAAGTACCCAAATCGAAGATATAAGTAAAAATGTAGCTGACCTTTCCACTGCAACTGATTATATTCCTTGGTGGATTATTGTCCTTGTATCTGTAGCAATATGATCTGGAACGCTCATCGGATGGAAACGTATTGTGAGAACAATTGGTGAGAAAATTGGAAAACACAAAATGAACTATTCTCAAGCAGCATCTTCTGCCCTCGTCACTGCAGGAACTATATGACTAGCATCACATTTCGGACTTCCTGTCTCGACAACTCATGTAATGAGCTCAAGTGTAGCAGGAACAATGGTAGAAGAACATTGATGGCAAGATGGTGTTGATCCTCATATGATCAAGCATATTCTTCTTGCTTGGGTTCTCACTATGCCAGTCACAATTATATTGGCAGGAACAATATTCTTTACTCTCAATTTCTTATTCTTACGGTAATCCTTATTTAGAGATCTATTTGAACCGATATGAGTTTTCATATCGGTTTTTATATTTTTCTTGACGCAAAGATTTGCATTTATAGAAAAAATCACTATATTCCCTCTCTATTTATATTTCTCTATTTATTGTATGTCAGAAACTCGTATCACAGAACCCCGAAAGCGATTTGTCGAAATTCTCGGCCAGAATCCACGTATTACTTTCTCCGATATGAGGAAGGCACTCGTCGGGAAAAAATGACAACCAGGAATGAATCTCGCGACACTCTATCGTATCGTCGATGCATTTCGTGATCAGGGACTTATCCATGAGATCACGATCGCTGGAGAACGCGTCATATTCCCTTGCCAGTGTGCACAGTCATCGAAAGATGATAGCATCACTCTCACTTTCTGTGAGAATTGTGGAACCGTCTATGATGAGCACAAGAAGATGCCTCCAGAATTTACAGTCCTTGAGACCTTCGGACGAGTACGATCATGCAATGCGTGTGTGATACAATAATAATACTTCTTCTCATTCAAATAAAATATGCGACAACTTCCGACTACAGCTTCTTTTGGTATTCGATTTGCATTGGTTGTATCTATTGTCCTTACGATTATTAAGACAATCATCGGTATGACTTCATGAAGTCTTGCTATTATCGGTTCTGCACTTGATTCTCTTTTAGATATATTTGTATCTGCGATGAATGCTGTAGCACTCAAGCTCTCTGAACGAGCGAGGAGCAATTCTTATGCCTATGGTCTTGGAAAAGTACAAGGATTCGCTGCGATGATTGAGGGACATGTCGTCTTCTTCTCTGGGGTATTTCTTGCCTACAATGGTGTACGCAACTATCTCGATCACAAGTGACCAACTGTAGAAAGCATTGAAATCCTCACTATTATCGTGGCCATGCTCGGTACTGCTATGATTATGTGGAATTTCTTTCGTATCAGCAAGGTGACCAATTCTCTTCTTATTAAGTCTGACGCGCTCCATTATTCATCAGATCTCTATATGAATGGTGGTATTCTCTTAGCACTTCTCGCGAGTAAATTCTTCGGACTTTGGTGGTGTGATTCGATATTTGCAATCGGAATTGGTCTCTGGATTATCCGAAATGCCCTTCCGATTATTTGGAGTGGTATCCTCATGCTTCTTGATCGCGCTCTCGATGCTGAATCCATAAAAAAAATAGAGAACTTTATTACAGAAGAATCTGAAATAGAAGATTTCCATTATCTCAAGACTCGAACTTCTGGAGATAGTACTTTTATCGAAGCTCATATCGTCTTTCGTGATAAGGAAATTCTTCTGAAACACGCTCATGCTATCTCTGAATCAATCGAGTCAAAAATCATGGCAGCATTCCCTGGTTCGACTGTCATACTCCATCTTGACCATGACAACGCTCCAGAATTCTGCAATATAGGAGATAAATCTTTATCATAATTCACTCTTGCTAATCATAGAAAAAGGATACAATTTTCTTGTATCCTTTTTATTTCTTCACTTTTCTCAACTTATGGCTCTCACTGCTCGTAAAAAGCGATTTCTTATCGCTCTTCCGCTCGGTATCGTAGCGGGTCTCATCTGTACATATCTTGCTGCAGCTTCTAGTCCAGGAATCTGGGGAACGGCACTCATGTGGACGATTATTGCGAATCGATTTGTCATCGGTCTTGTAGTGGGTCTTGCTGGAGCATACACTCGTCATCCTGTCTTCAACTTCCCGATGCCATCATATCTCCGTGGATTCTGTCTCGGAGTATTCGTCTCACTCTCACTTGCTGCAGGTGCGATGATGACACCGACTACTCCTTGGATGATATTCTGGGCAACTCTCGTTGCTGGTGGTGTCTACGGTAGTGTTATCGATATGCTCGCGACAAAATTCGGTGGTGAAGGAAAAAATATAGCTGGGTAATTAAGTAAAAAAATGAGAATGCCCCATTCGTGAGAGTGGGGATTCTTTTTATATGGAATTATTTTACTTCCGTGAACAATTGTTCTTTCGCAAAACGGACTTTCGCATGTGGACTGTCCTCTTCTGCGCGATAACCAATAGGAAGCATCACAAGTGCTTTTTGATTTGCTGGAAGTCCGAGAATTTCTCCAACCGCCACAGGATCAAATCATTCCATCGGACATGAGTCAATCTGAAGCTCTGCACACGCAGCGAGAGCAAATCACTCTGCGATATAGGTTTGTTTTGCTGTCCATGCGAGAACGTCTGCAGGATTGGACTTCCCTTCTATGAAACCATTCATCATATCTTCGAATCCCTTGAGACTTGCACGAACTGTCGCATCACCACCAGACATGAGTGTAAAAAATTCTTCCTTATTTTGCATGAGATCTGTACGCGCAGTAAATACGAGAAGATGAGATGATGTTCCTACTTGTGACTGATTCCATGATGCAGCCTGGATCTTATCCTTGATTGCTTGATTCGAAATGACATAGAAATGATATGGCTGAAGTCAGAATGAAGTCGGCGTGAGACGGATTGCTTCGAGGATTTTCTCGAGATCTCCATCGGAAACTTTTCGAGAGGGATCGAAATTCTTCGTCGCGTAGCGCCATGAGAGATTGGAAAGAAAAGACATACTTTTTAGTTTAAAAATTAAAGTAAAGGTATACTATTCACTTCTCACAAAAATGCAAATTCTTTGCTTTAAAAAACAAATGGACTATCATAAAAATATATTTCTCTTTTCTTTTTTCTATGGTACGCAATCCAAAATGTACTTGCCCAAATATGACCCTCCTTTTCACACTCCTTGGGAAAAAATGGGTAATTTTTATTCTGCATGCGATCGATGAGTGAGCTCATACATTTACTGAGATTCGCAAAAATATCGGATGAGCAAATACAAAAATCCTCACCGATCGACTCCATGAACTTGTAGATTCAGAGATTGTCTCACATAATGAAAGTGGTGAATATCATCTCTCCAAGAAGGGGAAATCACTCTCAGTGAAGCTTATCGAGCTTGCACATTGGTGGGGGAAAGAAGGAAAATAGATTAATTTTTCCACTTTATACCTTCTTTGAAAAGTAACTATTTCCAATCCTAATTTTCCCTTATGAATACTTTAAATTTTCTCACTTCCAGTATAATTCACTCAATCCAAGAAAGATACACAACCCCTGTATTTGTCTATTCTGAAGTCGTTCTTCGAGCACAAGCACAAAAGGTAAAGAATTTTTCAAATTCCTATGGACTCACTCCTCGATACGCTATGAAAACAAGTCCCAATATGAATATCCTCAGTATTTTCCACGAGGAATGACTCCATATTGATGCCTCAAGTGAATATGAGGTATACCGAGCTCTCCATGCTGGTATACCTCCTGAACATATTCAACTCACAGGGCAAGAGATGCCAAAAAATCTCGAGAAAATAGTCCTTCTCTGAGTTGAATTCAATGCGACAAGTCTTCATCAACTTGAATCATATGGTAAGCTTTTCCCTGGTACAAATGCATCTATACGACTCAATCCTGGTATGGGAAGTGGCGGAACAAAGCGTACAAACACTGGTGGAGTAGCTTCAAGCTTTGGTATATGGCATGGATACTTGGATTGAGTATTTGAAATAGCAAAAAAATATAATCTCACACTCATTAAGCTCCATACTCATATAGGTTCTGGAAGTGATCCGGAAGTCTGGAAACATGTCGCGAGTCTTATTCTTGCACAAGTTGAGAAAATCCCAACTATTCGGGTAGTCAGTCTCGGTGGTGGCTTTAAGGTTGCTCGTATGTATTATGAAAAGAATGCAAATCTCGAAGAAATCTGAAATCATGTTCAGTGACTTTTTGAAGATTTTTATAAGAAAACTGGTCGAAAGCTCCATCTTGAAATCGAACCAGGTACATTTCTCGCGGCCAATAGTGCGTCACTTGTGACCGAAATTATTGACATTGTAGATACAGGAATGGGGGGTTACAATTTTATCAAGGTAAATGCTTGAATGACCGAAGTTACTCGTCCATCGCTCTATGGAGCACAACATCCGATTATTGTAGTTCCTAGGCTCCCCTGAAAAGTGATGGTCGAAGACCAGAGAGGTTTTGTTTCTCAAAATACTAAAGACTATATTGTTGTAGGGCATAACTGTGAGAGTGGCGACATCTTCACTCCCGCACCTGGAGACCCAGAGTGACTCCTCCCACGAAAACTAACTAAGGCAAATATTGGAGATACTCTCGTACTCGAATCTGTTGGATCTTATTGCGCTAGCATGAGTACTCACGGATACAATAGCTTTCCTGAGGCTGGTGAACTTCTCCTTCGAGAAGATGGAACTATCGTCGAAATCAGAAAACGAGCGGGCATGGAAGAGCTCTGGAGAAATGAGGTCAAAGTTGTATAATTTTTTTCGAATATGCAAATTCCTTTTACAAAAATGCATGGTCTTGGCAATGACTTCATCGTCCTAGATCGTGTCACTCATCCTGAAATCTTAGTAGATAAAAGAATTGCAGAACTCCTCTGAGATAGACATTTTTGAGTGGGATGTGATCAAATACTCATCATTGAACCATCAGAAACTCTTGATTTTAAATACCGAATCTTCAATCAAGATGGAAGTGAAGTAGAAATGTGTGGAAATGGGGCTCGCTGTTTTTTCCAATACGTTCGAAAAAAGTGACTAACCAATGCAGACGAAGTTTCTGTTGAGACAGCAAAAGGAAAAATAATACTCAAAACTGATGGGGAAAATATCATTGTCGATATGTGAGCTCCTATCTTGAAAGATGAGCTCATCTCGGTGACTCCGAATGTGAGAAAAGTACATGCCCAGGAACGAGACTTTGAATTCACTCCTGTTAGTATGGGTAATCCTCATGCGGTTATATTTCTCGAAAAATCACTCACAGATTTTCCTGTCGAACGATATGGTCGTCCCATTGAACTCTCACTTCATATCTTTCCAAAAAAGGTAAATGTCGAGTTCATCAATATTATCTCCCCAACACATATAGCCATGCGCGTGTGGGAACGATGAGCCTGAGAAACTCTTGCCTGCGGAACTGGGGCATGTGCCTCTGTTGTAGCAGGAATACTCTCCAGAAGACTCGAAAAAAATCAACCTATCCAGGTTTCACTCAAGGGATGAGACTTATTTATATCATGGAGTGGTTTGGAAAATGAGAGTGTTTTTATGAATGGACCTGCGGTAACAGTTTTTGAGGGAGTGTATACTATGAATTAATCTCAAGAATTCTCTACAACAGGTTGCAAAAATTAAATTTATATTTTTACTTTACTTTAAAATATTTTTGCATAGAATTTTTACATCAAGAAGCTTTTTTATTCTTGATTCCCTTTTATTTCTTTATTATTCTTTTTATGGCTACTATTCATGCTCCTTTTGCGCCTCGAAATTATAGTGATACTACTCATAAACTACGAGAAATTATAGTACCATCGGGTGATATATCATCCAGGGCTGAAGATATCTTGAGATGAGCCGTTTGTTGATACATAGAATCTGTCGGGGGATGACAGACAAGAGTAACAACTATTCGTGCAAAATAATTTGTTGAGTGTATTAATTTAGCAATTTTAACCATCAATTATATGGCACTACAAAATGTATTCATTCTTGGGGCGACAGGTCAAGTAGGAACAGAAGTTGTAAAGCAAATTGTAGCATATGACGGAATGAACCATGAACACCGAAATCCAACTCATATCATAGGTATTGCAGATTCTACAAATTTCATCCTCTCAATAGGGGGAGTAGCGGTTCCTGAAGTAATATCTCAAGATTCACTAAAAAATCTATTACTTCAAAATGAGGAAAGTAACTGATATTCTCTTCATAAAGAGATTCTTAATGCCGTAAAGAAGTCATGAATGGAATGAGAAGTTATATTTGTCGATGTCACCGCAGAAGGACAACAGATGATTGATTTTCATACAGCAGTTATAGAAAATACATCAAATAGTCTTGTAACAGCCAATAAAAAGCCAGCTGCTGCGGATATGGAAACATTCAAGAGAATCTCTGGTAATCCTCATAGATATCGTTATAATACCACTGTTATGGCTTGAGCTGGTACGGTTCCCTACTTTCAAGAGGCGCATGGACTCACTGAGAATATCCAATCCGTCGAAGGGACATTCTCTGGTACACTTGCATATGTCTGTTCTGAGCTAGAAAAATGAAAGAAGTCTTTCTCTCAGATTGTGAGCGAGGCAAAGGCTGCATGATATACTGAGCCTCATCCAATAGATGATCTCAATGGTGAAGATGTACAGAGAAAACTCCTTATCCTTCTCCGGTCTGCAGGAATCTCTATCGAAGCCTTGGAAGTTGATCTCCATGGACTCGTTGAGCCTGAAAAATATAAAGACATGAGTGCTGAAGAATTTCTCGAAGCTATAAAACAAGAAGATAATCGTATTGCAAACGAAGTAAAAAACGCACTTTCTCAATGAAAGGTTCCACGATATGTGGCATCATATAAAGAAAGTGCGTGAAGGAAGCTTGCTCAAGTTAGACTTCAGTTTGTCCCACGAGACTCTGAACTTGGAAATCTGAAGTGAACTGCGAATAAGGTGCTTATACATACAAGCCAGAGAACCCCACTTTGAACTACGCCACATATCATTTCCTCTCCATGAGCAGGAGTACCAAAGACTGCTGCATCAGTACGAGCAGATCTTCTTTATCTCCTGAATGGAACAAATCTCTGGCAACACAATTAATCAAGAAGGACATTTACTCATTTTTTTATATCTTCTTCTGCCATTATTACACCAAGTTCATGATATGTGGAAAGAACTTGAATAATATTTATTCCATGAAAAGCGAGCTTCTTTGTCACTCGATAAAATAATCATGGGGTAGAAATCTCTCTATCTGAAAGTTCGCAGGAAATGAG
>JAVHOR010000120.1:0-1708 GCA_036170175.1 Patescibacteria group bacterium
ACTTAGTGGCACGCTACCACCCCCTGGAGGTTCTCCATTTATCATATGTCTACATACTAACAAAAATTATCCAAAAAGACGACATTATCTCATTCCCAATAGCTTTCCATTAATTGAGGTACATATTAATTTCTCCATTATTGAAGCTATCCCCTGTAGAGAGGACTAATCCATAAAGATTGACATTGTTTATACTAAAAAGATTAAAAAATAAGTGTTAGAAGCTAATTATTTTAATACTTTTCTACGGCTCTTTTAATAAATTTTAGTGCTGAAGAAGGAGGTACTAAAGTCGGACTTATTAAATATACAGGTTCATGAGAATCACTATCGGGTTGACAAAAAACAAGTATTCCCGATGGTCTTAAATTTAAAGACATATGTGGTGCAATTGCTTGAAAAGCGGCATCTGCCATTTCTTCTGTCAAACCCCCATATTGACCTGCTTCCAATGCCAATACTCTATCTGGTAATTCTAATTGAGCAACCATTTCTCTAAAATTCTCAACTTGTAATCCTTGTCTCGAGTAATCTAAGGAAAGTAAGGGAGTTGAATCACCAGCATATAATGCTGAAATTGCAAACTTAGGATTATATACTCCCCTAACTCAGGTTTGCAACTAATGGCAAAGTCTGGAAGTTTTCAGTAAGGAGGGAGTCAAGTTCTGTCTGATAATGGGAAAGATTGTGAAAAAATGCACTTGTTGCCTCTTTAAACTCCTTGAATGTTTCAAAATAGTGGTTGTTGGTAACTTTCATGTGGAAGAATCGCCAGAGCCTCTCAATAATGTTTAAGTTAGGTGAATAGGGAGGAAGGAAAACAAGCTTTACTCGGGGATGATGCAGAAGCCAGTTCTTCACCATTCTTGAGTGATGATATTTAGCGTTGTCCATAATCATGTAAATCTTTCCTTGTTTCTGTCTGTTAGTCACTCCTTCAAGAAGAGTAATAATAGCCTCAGAATCAATTGTTTCTCTTTCGATAACCACTGTCTGTTTGGTATCAATATTGAGAGCTCCTAAGAGATTAATCCTTTTTCGTCCTGTATTTGATTTTATGTATACATCATTTCTTTTTCCTTTCTTTATCCAGCCGTAGGAGGGCTTGGTATTGTGAGTAGGATGAGTGGCATCTGAGAAGTAGATATAATCTTTTGTTCCCAGCTTCTTCTTCATCTCCTTGTACATCTCCAAGAATTCCTTTTGGAGAGCGATAGAGGCTTTTCCAGGCATGATCTTTGGTTTCTTGTAGGAGAACCCCATACGGTACAGGAGCTTGGTGATCCCGATGAGCGTGTATTTCTTTTTGTAAGTTGCAAGAATATACTCCCGTATTTGAGAAGCGGTGGTGAGGGTATTGGTTACGAGATGGTTTTCAAGAGCAGTAAGTTGAGTATCAGAGAGGTGTGAGGTGCCACCGTGATACTGGAGCTCCAATAATCCCCCTACTCCTTTCTCTTGAAATATCTCTACATATCGTCGTAAGGTGGTCTCATCAAGAAGTAAAATAGCTGCAATATTTTCGAATGAGAAACCAGCGTTGAGGGAGATAACTGCCTTTATCCTATCTGCCAATCGTTTATCCCGTTCATGACGATGAGCATATTTGAGCTCTCTTACTTGTTCTGGTGATAAAAAATTCTTCATTCTATCTATCAGAATATCAGACTATATCAGCTCATTGCAAATTCAATGAAGAGGGGTATAT
>JAVHOR010000121.1:0-7890 GCA_036170175.1 Patescibacteria group bacterium
TAATACTCTCTTCTGCAACATTGGTCGCTACAATAATACGAGGCTTGTCAGAATATTTTGTGAGAAGCTTATTTTGTTCGCTTGCTGGCATCTCGGCATGAAGGGGAAATATCTCTATAGCATCTCAGAATCTCGACTTGATGAGTTCTATATGACCTTGGATTTCTTTTTTTCATGGAGCAAATAGCAGGACATTTTGCTTTGCTATAATCGCATTTCTTAGATCATTCATGATTGATCCATCACGATCAAAATCTGATTCGACACCAAAAGTTCGTCCAGGAATCTCTATAAGAGGAATATCTGAAGAAATATCTCTGTAATATTCTCTGAATATCTCTGGATCAAGGGTTGCTGACATGATAACAATCTTCATGGCCCTATCGTGATGTCGGGCCGTCATAGCGAGCATCTCCGTCTGTATAGCAAACCCATGAGCCTCATCGAGAACAAGCACATCTGGTTCTATATTTGACATAGATTGTCTCATGAACTCAGTACCATCAGTATGGTATGCAATCTTTGTTTCATGGGAAGCATTTTTTCCTCTTCCAGTACGATATCCAACATTATGTCCAAGAGAATATCTTGGATCGCCAGTTTCGACAAGAGTTTCCATAGCTACTCTTCCAGCAAGGGATGTTGCTGAGAATACTCGTGGTTGTGTCACAACAATTCGTTGATTTGGCTTGGCATAATGAGCAAATTTCGGAAGCTGAGTACTCTTACCGCTTCCCGTTGCTCATTGGACAATAACAATCGGATGATTGTCTATTGCATGGAGAAAATCATCCCTTGATTCACGTGCTGGAAGACTATTTACTGTTGTAATAATCTTGAGTGCATCTTCTTGTGATATGCTATTTCCGTATATATCAATGATTGATCCATCATCTTGGCGTCATGCAGAATTGAGTGTCATAATATGTGAAAATTGAGAAGGATTAATTTTTTGATAAAAGCTTTTGGATAATCTGATCTCTTAAGATACGAATTTCTCGAAGAGAATATTTTTCGAGAAGCTCATTACTCTCTTTTTCCCACGTATCGAGCTCATCTTTGAGAGAGAGTATCACTTCTCTTTTCCTCTCGATGTCTTCTTCATGTTCGAGTGTTTGTGCGTGTCTTTCGGTTATTTTCTCATACATCTTTATCATCCTCAGAATGGCTCACCCATTGACGCGTATCTTTCTGAGTTCTTCGAATTTTCGGTGTACCAAGACTGAGACGCCTCTTCGTATTCTTCATCGGATTTTATGAGAAGTTATTATTTCCTCACTCTTCTCTCCTTCCCTTCTATTATTTTTCCGACTAATGAGTCAGAATTGTTTCTGTATATCTGGCACAATATCATGAAGCGAAAATGGGTACCGTATCTTCTTCAATTCTTCCATAAGAGAATCAAATCGGAGCATTTCTTTGGAAATTCTCTTTTCTATACCTTGTATTCTCCTATTTATTCCTTTTTTCTTGAGAAATCTAATATTAGCGACTCTCTTCTCCAGAAATTCGATTTCTCAGAGATTTTTCTCTTTCTTTTCATATCAAGCAATTATTCATCCAAATTGATCTTGAGTAAAGGGAGCTTCTTCTGCGAGTGGTATGATAAGCTCTTGGTGTATAATATTATGAATACCGGATTTTCTCGTCATGAGGGCCTCATAAGTTGGACTATATGAGGATAATACTGCAGAGATTCATTCCAAGTCTGATCATTTTCTTGGTTTTCTTTTTTCTATTTTTCTTTCATGAGAGAGGATTACTGATACTTTTATCTTTGTATCTATTATAGGCTTCTTTAGAGATCCTATATTTCCACGAAGGATAAACATCTCTGGATTGGAAACTCAGAAAAATGAAAGTATTTCTGCGCTAAATTCTCATAGACTTCATTTCGTGACAGCCTTCTGGAGGACTGCAACTCTTTCTCTATATTTTTCATCATCTCATCAATGGAATCTCTCGAAAGAGTCTATTATCATTTGCGCGCCTATGCCATTCTTTCATAATATATTCCATACTGCGTGTATTGCGGCTCAGACAACTTCTCGTATATCTTTTCATTCAGTATTTCATCATTCTGAGGCAATTTTATAAGCATCAATGGCTGATGATAGCGATGTGAGCTGATCGAGCATAGAGGTATAGGTATCTAGGAAATATCACTGGGAAATAAAAGACTAATATTTTGTAAATCAGATTCCTCCTCCACTTGATCCAAGTGCTTCCCTCCATTTTTTCATACCATTTTCACGGGCAAGCATATCATCAACTGGGACAAGACAGTCAAATATTTCTTTTTCGAGAATCTTCTTAATTCACTCTTTTCACAATCCTTCTATATTCTCAAATTCTAGAGCTTCATAAACACCAAGACAAAAGGCTGATATATGACTTGGGGTAAAATTTTTAATCTTTTTAACTATTTCATTTTCTACTTCTTCAAGCGTAAGAATATTAGCTAATTTTTTATCAAGTCATTTTCTCTGCCAATGCGCTCGGAGAATATCACGAATTGATTCTTCTTTGAGAGGATAAGGAAAGGCAAGCACAGTATCGAGACGATTTGGACGCAAGTGTCTTTGTGGTACAATTTCAGGATTATTTGTAGATGTAATTACTGTCACTGGGAGTGATCCTACGCCTTCGAAAAGTGTTGTCATTGCTTGAGAGACTGGATCAGAATCAAGTCCTTGTTCCTTTATTATAGTATCTATATCTTCTATCACGAGAATAATAGGTCTTCATGTGTTTTCATGAATATCAGATAACCGTTTACGAAATCCTGAAATACTTTTTACAAGAAGATCAGCAAATTCCATTATTCCTATATTGATTACATTTGCCTCTAGATGAACTTCTCTACCATTTTTGAGTCTGTAAGTTCTCTCGGCAAGGAGATGAGTAAGGATTTGGGATTTTCCTGTTCCATATACTCAATAGAGTAGAACATTATGAGGTTTACCTATAGTTCATCTTTCCTCTTGATGTTCATGAGACAAAGGATATATAACCTTTCGAACAAGTATATCATATTGATCTTTCATGGAAGAAGGATCAAATCTTTCTACACCCTCTAAGGAAAGACGATTATACATTTCATAAATCTCTCTCCAGAGAGTATTCGTGGAAAGAAGTTTTCTATGTTTCAGGAAATAAGATGTCTGAATCATCACAAAAAGCATCATATCTTGTCCCAATTCAGTAGAAAATCGAAGCATTCTCTTTGCTTTCTTGTCTACTGGTTGTATATCAATAATATGAGTATTCTCAAATCCCTTGGATCCAGAGAAATATCCCGAATATCTCTTTGTTCCGAGTCTTGTCTGGACAGGATGATCAAATCTTTTTGGTTCGCCAGAGGAACGAAAGTCTGATATAACCCCCCTAAGTCATCGGACCAATTCTGCAAACTGAGTCTGTGAGAAATCTTCTGGGAGCTCCCACTCTGTAATATGTTGAGCAATGTCAACAAGTTTCTTTTTATTTGCCTCAGAATCCTCATCTAATTTTATCCGAAAAAGACAAAAATTATAGAAATCTGGAAGTTGTATATCATTCATTATTCACATCTGTTCAATCCCCGTACGAAAATATCGTCCAAATATATATTTCGTCTTCTCTGGTCACCAAAGTTTCAATGCACTATCTACATCAATATCATAGAGAAACCAATTTGGATTTATAAAACCATTTCTTGAATCGGTGGTAGTACTAGGAGATTCCGTCACCATATCAAGATAGTTTCCTGTAAGTCTCCCAGAATCATCACTCTCGTACATAAGCTCTTTTTGAATTTTTCCTACATTTATGCCGAGAAATGGGAATTTTTCTCCTATATCTGTGAAAGCCTCCGGATTCGAGCCATTACAGTTACATACTTCAGATAAATTATCATCACTATCAGATTCACTTGCATTAAAGGCCTTAAGAAACAATCTTGCTTCGTATGAAAAATCATAATCATTCCAAAGAGCATCAATTATCTCATTTGAGACGCCTGCAAATTCTTTATACACATCACGTATTTGTCCGCGAATATATTTCTCTCTATCGATTCCAACTTGAGAAAGCTCTTCTTTTTGGGTCTCTGGAAAATTATCATAGTGTTTTCATACTTTCATCTTAAAACGAGTAAGAGCTATCTTTTTGCGAGAGAGCCTTCACATAAGCTCTAATTCATAATGGCCCAATTTCATAACCTCTTCTTCTGACAATACACGAGTTCCTGTCGCAAAAAGTGTTGCAGAACGAATCATATCCATAAGTTGTCCACTGAGATCTTTATCAGCTGAAATATGTTCCCGAAAAAGTTTACCAAGTTTTCATACTTGCTCTGATGCAGGAAGTTTTGTAAAGGCATCTTCTCATAATGCCTTAGAAAGTCATCCTTGAGTAGAAAAGAGTTTTGTAGTGATATGAACTGATGACATAGACGATAATTAAAAGGTTAATCTGTAAATGGTTCTTGCATTCCTATAAAGATATTGTAATTTATACAAATGTATATTTATTGTTGACTTTGTCAACAATAAATATACATTCCTTATATATAAGTTTTATTATAAATATATGTGAAGAAATGCTTATGGAAATCACGCTATGTGATCAAGCTCGGGAGAGACAACAGACATAACAACTCGTCTTACATGAGCACGCAATGTACTTGTAGAGTGACTCATGCAAGATTTTGATGACCATATTGCTGGACAAAAAGAAGCAAAACAAGCAATTATCGATACACTCCTGACTGGTATATTTGCACTCAGACGAGATGGAGCACTCTGAGCGATATTCCTCGGAGGACCGACAGGAGTGTGAAAGACTGAGCTTGTCAAAGCCGCTGCACATATTCTATTTGGTGATTCATCTGGATATACAAGTATACAAGGAGAGCTCCTCAAGCATCCTATAGATGTTGCTATTCTCACTGGAGCAACTCCATGATATGTTGGATATGGAGATACTCCAAGGCTCAGCGATACGAGATTGTATAGTGGCTATACAAGAGCAAAAGAATGAAATACTCTTCATCGACTCCTCCAGGATAACTATAATGCTCAGAATCTTTCTATTGTACTCATCGATGAGGCAGAAAAAGCGCATATAGAGATAGTAACATCACTCCTCTGAGCTATTCAAAATGGTGAGATGGAGATGAATTTTGCAGGAAAGAGCTGATGACACAGCAAAATTACAAATCTTCATAATACCCTCTTTATATTTACTTCTAATATATGAGAAGCGACTATAGCACATCAGAAAGGTAATAGCATAGGATTTACGAAAACAGAAAACCAGAATGCATGAGATGATTCCCTATTTCGGAAAGAACTCGAAGAATATTTTCCTCCTGAATTTCTTGGGCGAATGAATCATATAATACGATGTCATCCCCTCGACACTACGATGTCTCGACAGATTATGGATATTCACCTACAGAAAATTAATTATTCACTTAGTGCGTATTATGGTGGGAATATGATGGTCGAGGTAACTCCAGCTTATCAGAGTAACTTCCTAGAAACAAGAAAATCAGATATATGAAAAGAGGGCTGAAGACCACTTGTGCGACATATGAATACAATTGCAGAGCAAGTAGGATTTGCCATTCATAATGAAGCAGAGACTCTTGGTGCTTGATTTGGATGAGGAAAAATGGTATTTGATATTGATGATAGAGGAACTCCATCTATTCGACTTATAAGGGCAAATACAAGAACGCAGCTTTTGCAAATTCTCCCTGAAGCATGAAGAAAAGATATGGTATCTCAGACGATTGATACTGTGTTTCGAGAAAATAGAAAAATGATAGAGACCTATATGAGACTGATAACACAGTATGATACCGGATTCTATGATGCCGTAAGAGAGCTTGAACATCGCCTAATTGAAAGATTGTGATTTACTGAGGAACAAATAAAACAACTCCGTATTGGATCATTCCTCGATTTTCATGATGCTCTTATCAGACCAACATCAGCATATGAACAAGTAACTGAGAATATTGGAACATTTCCTGATTCTTCTATTCGTATGATTAGGAGCACTATAGCATGATTTGTCAGACAAGGAACATCCCCATGAACAATATATGAATGGCTTTATAATTTTATAGAGCGACCACTCACTCCTCCAGAACTCCAATTTGTCTGATATTATATTCTTCAACAAGAAATGTTGCGTCATGCAAGATCATAGATTTATTCATACGATCAAAAAATACCCATCAGCAATGATGAGTATTTTTTATGTATTTATGGTGGCGAGGAGTGGAATTGAACCACCGACACAAGGCTTTTCAGGCCTCTGCTCTACCACTGAGCTACCCCGCCATAATAGAATTGGGCTGGAGCTGATTATATGAAGAAAAGAGAAAAATCAAGTTTATTTATCCTTCCGAAGATTCTGTCTTAGGAATTTGTCTTTTTGTGATTTCAATATGAGGCAATTTGATCCTATTCTCTTGTCGAAGTCTCTCTACTCATTTCGGCGTAAACTCAAGAATCTCACTTTCATGGATTCTGGGTGGAAGGAGTTTCCGAACAGCACTCCCAATTCCTGATCGAGCCAACATAGCAAAACTCTTTCTCCTGTCTATTTCATCTTGTATCTCAAGTGATGGTGTGATTGTATTTGACTTGATACCATCCAAGATTTCTTGCGTTAGCTCAGGCACCAATCATAATCTCTTTCCGCTATGGAGATATGGATTATCATTCCATAATTCTTGCTCGATAGTCTTTCCATTGAAGGAAAGCTGCCATTCTAAAATGAGAAAATCCAAAGTATCAATAGAGCCCGAACTTAATCATTCGATGAAATCACGAGGAGCCGAAAATTTCAAATTTGAACCACAACGAAATATAAGATTTCCTCATTCTTCAGAAGAGAATGATACTCAAATTCTTGAACCACTAGGAAGAGAAAGGTTGCTATTATCCTGATAACAAGCAGTGATTTTTACTATAATTCCAGGAAGAACTCATGCAAGAAGAGAGGAGAGTCGAATCTGCTCTTGTCTATTATTAGAGAGATCATATTCTCCAGACTCTTGTTCATTTGGATCACTATTTCTTGATAATAAAACTCGTGCCATACAATAAAATTTATAAAAGATTTATAACTGAATCCTGAAACCTTCTTCCCATTTCCACATTTCCTTATAGTCTTCATCCGTCTCATGATCGTAGCCAATTATATGTAATATCGAATGAAGCACAAGTATCTCACATTCTTTTTGGGGCGTATGTCAATGTTCTTCTGCTTGTGAGAGTATTCGTGACTCACTCAGGATGATCTCTCCTGCGACATCTGTATCTCTGAGCTCGGAAAAATCTTCGAAATAATGAAATGAGAGAACGTCAGTCGCACTATCAATTCCTCGATATTGCTTATTCAAGATACGAATTTCTTCATCTGATAAAAAGGCAATATTGAGCATTCCATTTTTGTCATGACTTCTATCTCACTCGATTTTTTCTTTCTCTTGAGGATTTGGTACAAGAGAAACGAGCTCAAAAATCTGAGCAATACGAGATTCATCGAGCGAGAATTTTTCGGGATGATTGATAAACTGGAAAGAAAACATGAAATTATACATTACTGATTATTCTCACTTCTTCATGAAGCTCAATGCCATATTTTTCCCGTATTGTTTCTTTTATAATGTCACGAAGAGCAAGTATATCATGCCATGATCATTTCTGGTCATTGATGAGAAAGTTTCCATGTCGCTCGCTCACATGGACTCCACCGACCCTTTTCCCTTTGAGTCCAGCTTCATCGATGAGCTTTCCTGCACTGAAAGTTTCTCTGTTTTCTATTTTCTTGATAAGATTTTCTTTGCCTCCTATCCACTCATGATATTCTGAGAGTTTTGGATTCTTG
>JAVHOR010000122.1:0-1699 GCA_036170175.1 Patescibacteria group bacterium
AAATCCCTCCAATTCCTGGAGGGATTTTTCTTTTGCATTTTATACAAGAATTTTTATTATTAACGAGTTTTATATCATTACTTTCTTCTTTATGGCTGATAGCATTACTACCACGACAACAACGTCGTATGGTTCGCGTATCAAGAGTGCTCTTGCGGGTCTGGTAGCTGGTCCAGTGATCGTGTTCATCGCGTGTGGATTTCTCTGGAGGAATGAGGCAGACAATGCACATATGATCTGTGCTATTGCTGAATGAAAGAGTACCGTTCAGGAGGCAAATATCGCGAGTGTGGATGCTGCACTTCAAGGGAAGCTCATTCATCTCTCAGGTGTCGCGAGTACCAAAGATATGCTGAGTGATCCTGATTTCTCTCTCAGTATTCCTGCGATCAAGCTCGAGCGAAAAATAGAAACATACCAGTGGAAAGAAGATTCGAAAGAAGAAACGAAAGATAATTACGGTGGAAGTCAGACAACAACAACTACCTATACATACACCAAAGATTGGGATCAAGAAATGATCAAATCATCAGATTTTCATGAACAAGCATGACATGAGAATCCAACTGCAGCAAAATACACATCACTCAGTCTTGCTGCAAATGATGTCTCCGCTGGTGTCTATAAGCTCTCTTCTCCTATGATCGAGAGAATTCCAGCTGATACGACACTCAGTCTTACAGAATATTCTCCACAGCTCCATTCATGAGAGATCCTCCAGGGGAATACTATCTATGTCGGAAAAGATCCACAAAATTCTCAAGTATGAGATACTCGAGTGAGCTATACAATCGCTTCGAATAATCTCACACTGAGTCTTCTCGGGAAGCAGTCTGGATCAAATTCTATAGAGTCATATATTGCCAAGTCAGGCTCTGATATTAGTCGTGTAGAAGTCGGTACCAAGAGTGCTCTCGAAATGTTCCAGGCTGCAGAAAAAGAAAATAGCCTGATGACGTGGATTGTTCGAGCTCTTGGAATCCTCTTTGTCTATATCTGATTCTCTCTTTTCTTCCAGATACTTCCTATACTTGCCAAGATTATTCCACCACTTTCTTGGCTCATCGGTGCATGAGTCGGACTCGTGGCGCTTATTCTCACACTTATTGTCTGAGGCGGAGTCATTATGGTAGCATGGTTTCTCTATCGTCCACTGCTTTCACTCGTCCTTCTTGCGGTCTTGATGATTCTCATAGGATGAGTCTATTCTCTAATGCATAAGAAAAATGCACAAGCAGTCACTCCTAGTATACCGCCAGCAGTCTAAGTAAAGCATCAAAAGAAGTTCCCTATTCGAAAGAGTAGGGAATTTTGCATTTATTTTCACATTGTGATAGTCTATTTTCATGGCGCACTTTCTTTCCCATTCACGAAATCCTCGCCTCAAGTCGCTCTTGGGAATTCTTTTTGCAAGCTTTGTCATGCTCGCGGTATCTTGGATCTATGCTGCAGGACCTTTCACGCTCGATATATCTGGGACATTTGGGAATTCATACACTTCTGGCTCATTCGCACCAGGGAAAAACGCTGGATTAATCACATTCTCGGGCATTATTCTTGATTCGACAGATGCAGCAAATCCAACATTGAATGGAGAATATATTTTTCTCCAGACTGTCGGATGGGCAAAGCTCACGACGGCTACTGATACTCTCGATCCAATTGCATCAATTCCCCTCTCATGACTCAGTGGGCCTCG
>JAVHOR010000123.1:0-7842 GCA_036170175.1 Patescibacteria group bacterium
CATTCTCGATGAGCCGACCAACCATCTTGATATCGAAGGGAACATTTTTCTCGAAAGATTCTGCAAAATCTGGAAAAAGGCAATGCTCTCGATCTCTCATGATGTGAGATTCATAGACAATACCTGAGAGAAAATCGTCGAGATCTCAGGAAAAAAACTCAATAATTATCCAGGTGGATATGGGAATTATCTCGTCGAAAAACAAGCTCGCTATGATCGTCAACTCAAAGCTCATGAGCTCCAAAAGAAAGATATAGAAGTACAAGAAGCTTGGATCAATCGATTTCGCTATACTCCAAGCAAATCAAACAGCGTCCAAAGTCGTATCAAGCAGATCGACAAGATCGAGCGGATCGAACGACCAGAAAATGAGTCTATCGTCCGCAATATTGTCGTGAAGACAGAGAAAAGACTTCCTGAGAAAGTCATGGAATTCAAAAATCTTAAGATTGGATACAAGTCGCCTATCGTCACAACTCATGGAGAGCTCATTGTCCGAAAAGATGATAAGATCGGTATTATCGGACGCAATGGAGCTGGTAAAACCACATTTCTAAAGACAATATTATGAGAGCTTCCAGCGCTTTCTGGAGAAATTTTTATCAATCCTGACCTCATTATCGGATCATATTCTCAGGTACTTGCGGACCTCGATGGAGAGAAGTCGATCATCGCAGAACTCTCGAAAAATCATCCGAAAGACATCGAAATCCGATCTATGCTCGGCTGACTTCTCATCTCATGAGAAAAAGTCGATCAGTGCATCAAAACTCTTTCTGGATGAGAACGAGCAAAGGTAGCACTCACGAAAATGCTTCTCACAAAACCACACGTCATCATCATGGATGAGCCGACCAATCACCTCGATCTCCACTCGAAAAATGTCATCAAGCACATGCTCGAAAATTTCAATGGAACCAGTCTCATCGTCTCTCACGATCGAGATCTTCTCGAACACATTTCGAACAAAGTATGGCTCATCGGGTGATGAGTTTTGAAAATTTTTGATAATCCAGAGAAGTGATTCGCTGAAGTATTCTAGACGGGAATCTATATGAATATCCGCTCTATCCACGCAAGCCATCTATTGTAGACAGGAATTGTCTCAAAAGTAATTCTCCGACTCAAGACAATATCCTTAGAGAGTTGGATGGCAAGATCATTCACGACTCATTCCCTCCCTCGGAATATGACATTCGTCTCATGGAAGAAATCAAAACTTCCATAGGTGAGATTTGCAGAGCCAATCACAGCAAGTGAATGATCGATCAGGATGACTTTCGCATGAATCATTCGAGGATAGAGAAATACTTCCATTGAAGTCTTTTTATGACGAATAAGTGTCGGCTTCAGAAGCTTGTGAATGCTGTGCATATTCGCATGCCATACACCATCAGAACAATCAGGAAGTATCACTCGAACCTGAATTCATTTCCGACTCATCTGTCGTAGCTTTCTGATAATCGTCGCATCTGTGAGATATCCATGCTCTACGATGATAGATGTTGCCGCCTTTCTGAGTTCTCGAAGGATTTTCTTTCTCATGGCAAGTCTATTCTTGATTGTTGCCAATATCTCAATTCCCCGCTCTATCTGACTTCAGATATGTTTTCTATTTCTTCGTCCATTCCTCCCTGCGATAGAATCAGCGAATTCCCCAATCAACTTTACCATATAGTCATGCCATCATGCTGGGTGTGGCAAAGTCGGAGATTGCGAATTCAGATATTCATCCGCGATATTCATTCCTCCGATAAGTGCCCGACTTTTTGGAGTAAATGCATCGAAGAGAAAAACTTTTGAATGATCATTTCATAGAAGATGCTTGAGTCGAAATGGTGACCACGAGCCAACATATGAGAAGTGTACATTCTTCGTATTCTTGAGAAATTTCTTCCCCGATTCACTGGAAAATATATCTTCTCCGACTTTCCCAAAGCTGAAAATATTCTGGAAATTATATACTCGTGAGCCAAATGCATCCTTTTCGATAAAAATCTGAATATTTGGATAAATAGATATTTTCTCTTCAAGTGCTCGAAGGATCATATTCCCTGCACCATCATTTCGCCACATGTACATTCGTATCCTGATACTCTCTTTCGCCTCATGGATGAGCATGAGGATTTCTTTTCTCGCATTCTCACCATCGATAATGAGCTTGGATCCATGATTGCTCTGATATTCAGTATTGATATGCATTTTCTAGATGATAAAATGAATCTCCGAATATTACTTACACACGGACAGTATATATATACTTGAGGGAAGTACAATGGAAGAAATAAATCAAAATTCCAAGTTAAAAATCCCTTTCTGACCAAAAAGATTCTTTTGGGACTTAAATTTTCATCAACATTAAGAAAAAAAATTAGAATGCATGAAAATCTTCTCAAACTAAACTATGTAAGGCCTCCGTGGAAGAGGCAAATACTTTTCCTTTGCTTCGAAGTCTTTTATAAATTACGGTATGAGACATCATTTGTTCATATACTCAGTCCAGTCCAGAAAAATATACTTCTACTCACTTTTCTTTCAATGCTAATGAAGTATCATTAATAGTTTCAATCCCATCAATATCGAGATATCACATATGCGCAAAGGAAAGTATTATAGTAATTTTTTTATCAATCAATTCAAGATGGTGAATATTCTTTTCTTGGTTGAGGTAATTAAGCCCTCCATCAAACTTCAATAAAATCACATCCTCATCCTGTTGTTTCTTATGGGCATAGAGACCAAAATCCGTTTTCTTTACAAATTTATTATTTCTAAAAACTGATACTTTTGCTCCAGACGATGTTACTTTCTTGAGATAGATAATCAGAGCTATAAGTGTTCCGATAATAATTCAGAATGTTGCATCTTCCAATACTGTAAAAAAAGCAGTGATAAACGCAATATAAAAAGCTCCTTGTCTGATAGCGTATAATTCCTTTAAATGATCTATATTAATCAATCATAGTGCGATGTTGATCAAAATTGCTGCAATAATAGGATATGGAAGGAACATAAACCCCTTATTAAACAAAAGAAGTGAGAAAATGAGAGAAAAAAGTCCTATCATAAATGCTGCATATTTACTTTTTGCTCCAGAATCAATATTAAGACTGGTTCTGACAAATACTGCAGTTACTGGAAGTCCACCGAAAAGTCATGATGCAATATTTGATATAGCAAGACCAAAAACTTCTTTCTGTTTTGAGAATTTATCTTTTGTAATATTTTGTGCAATTTGTGCGGAAATTATTGTTTCAAGTATAGCAATAATGGCAACAACAAGAGACACATTTATGAGTTCTTTAAAGATAACTATAAAATCTCAAAGACTTTTTATATTTTTTGTAAATGGTGAAAATATATCAATATAGGGGGCGAAACTTAAGCCAGTATATTTATCAGATAGTAATAATATTCCAGTGCCATGAAAATAATATTTAATAGCATATCCCAATCCTACTCAAACTATGGTGAGAAATATCACAGCTGGGAACTTTGGAAATTTTTTCTTCGCAATAATCAAGAAGATAAATCAAATCAGAAATATTCCAAAAGTATAGAAATTTGTATTTCCTATATTCTTTATTGTTTCGAAGATTCATAGGTATATTTTTTCGCTCTGTGGGAGAGTAAGACCAAAAGCAGCATTGAATTGTCATGCTGCAATAGATATTCCAACTCATATCAAGAATCCATGAAGTGCTGTAGTGGGAATAAGAGTAATATACTTTGTAATTTGGAAAAAATAGATAAGAAGCATGATAACTCATGCCATAATTGCCACATAGGGAAGTAACTCTGATCAATTTTCTACACTGAGTGAGAAAGTAATAAGAATAGCCGTAAGTGCTCATGAAACTCAAAATACATTAAAATTGCTTGAGGCAAAAATAGCTGCGAAGATTCAACCCCAAATTCCTGTCAAGAGTCACTGAAGAGGAGTTGCTCCAGATGCAACAGCAAGAGAAATAGAGAGTGGAATATTTATCATCGCGACAGATAGTCCTGCCTTCCAGTTTGTTTTTAGATTTCCAAGTACATGAATAAGCATAGAAAAAAATATTAAGAAATAATCTTGTATTACAAAATGACAAATAGTTGGTTTAATATATTCTGGGAACTCTTATAAAATTCAATAAAACCTCATTAAAATGAGGTTTTATTGAATTTTACTAGAACTATCACCCCTTTGGTAGATCATGAGTTATTTAGAAAACATTCAGTCTCCCTAAAAGAGATTTGAATTCTACAGTTTGTTGATTGCAATGGTAACGCCACGGAGAATTGAACTCCGGTCTACGGGATGAAAACCCGTTGTCTTGACCACTGGACGATGGCGTCATAAGAAGATGAGTGGATTATAGACTCAAGATTACAGAAGAAACAAGTCCTTCTGTAATCTGTTATCTATTTTCTAGAATCTACTTTTTGAGATCAGTCGTGATACCCATAGATCGAGCGGAACCTGCTACGATACTCATTGCATGATCGAGATCATTTGCATTGAGATCAGGCATTTTTCCTTCAGCGATCGTCTTGAGCTGAGCGACAGTAAGATTACCGACCTTCGTCTTGTGAGCTTCCTTAGATCCTGAAGCGAGCTTCAGAGCATCCTTGATCCACCAAGTCATAGGTGGTTGCTTTGTATAGAAATCAAAACTTCTATCTTCGTAGATATTGATCACTGTAGGAAGAATCTTCCCCATCTGATCTTTTGTCTTGTCATTGAATTGTTTACAAAACTCTGCAATCTGGATTCCGGTGGGCCCAAGGGCTGTACCGACTGGAGGTGCTGGATTCGCCTGTCCTGCTTTGAGCTGGAGTTTGACGACTCTTGTTGGTTTCTTAGCCATAATTATAATAAAATTACATATTTCACCTGTCACGGAAAATATGTGTTGAGATATGATCCTATTCGGGAAAAGCGAAGAATCGTACCTCGGAAGATAAACGTTGAAGCTCGCGTATTATAAAGAAAATAGAGAAAATGCAAGAAAAAATATGACAAAATTTGTAATTTGACATATACTATCAATATGTCAGAAGAACAACACTTATATCTTGACTCTATCAATAGTCCAATGATTCAGGAAGAAATGAAATCATACTGATTTGATAGAGCAAAATGACAAAAAGAAATACTACCATGAAATAAGGAAATATGAAGTATTATTTTTATCAAGCAAATACACAACGATTATCAGAATCCGGAAAGATTGGAAACGGAAAATCCAGGACAATATAATACTCTCATCCAATACCAGAAAGAAATCTACGGCGAACTCGCTCGGAGAAAAATACAGAATGTTTTTGTGGAATGATTGCAAGAAGGACAAGCGGGAAAGATCTTAGAAAAATGGAAAAATACGGTACGACCACAAAGCAAAGATCCTGAGACAAGAAAGAGGCTTTTTGCACATTTTTGATGAGCCTTCATATATGCCCTAGAGAGGAAAAATGTACGACTTCATTCGACTGAATCTAAGGAGATAATCAAAAAAGATTGAAGCATATTCTGGAATATATTCAAATAATACTATCCCTGATGATCTCAACAAAGAAAGGGAAGATTTTGTAGTCAGACAAATGCAAATTTTCTTACAGAAAAACCCCTGAGCAAAAGTAGTTCTTATATTTGGCTCACTTCATAATTTCTGTGACAATATAGATTCCATATTTCTCGACAAGAAACCTGTACAAGAAATCATATCTTTTCCAGGATTGGCAGAAGAGTATATCAAACTCAGTGGTAGATAATGATTATATTATATCGTATCGAGTGAGCTTGGGAGAAATGAGAAGTATATATTTCACTTTCTTTTCTCGAGTCTCAGCTTCCCTATCTCTTTCGTCGTTCCACCATTCGCTGTAAGGATAAATCTCAGAATCTCGTCTATATTCCCTTCCGAGAGTCAGATAGTCCCATGATGTGCTTTTTCATAGAAATATCTGATAATCTCTTTTTGGAAAAAAATAGATTTCTTCTCGAAAAGAGAAACAGGAAAGCTCTCTCATTCCATGAGAAATACCTGTATCTCTTCATCTATCCATGTTTTTAGCTCCGAAGTATAGTCAATAAAATTTTCGAGTGCACGTCTATATTCTGAATTTATTTTTTCGAACTCGGGAAGTATATTGTGACGAAGATGATTTCGTAGATACATTGTATCAGTGTTTGATGAATCCTCATGAAAAGATATCTTGGATTCTCTTGCATAAGCAAGAATCTTAGTCTTTGGAACGCGAAGTAGTGGTCGAAGAAGTGGCAGAGTAGATTCAGAAAGTGCATGAATACCACCAAGTTTTGTTCCACGAATAAGATTGAAAAGTGCCGTCTCGATACGATCATCTTGATGATGCGCTGTAAGAATATACTTTGCACCATATTGTTCCTTCACTCGAAAAAGAAATTCATATCGATATTTTCTGGCACTTGCCTCAATGCTCGTCTTCTCTGTCTCGGAAAGGAATGCAATATCCATTTTCTGTACTTCGAATACAATATTCTCTCTCTTGCAATAATTCGCAACAAGTTCTCTATCTCCATCAGACTCTTCTCCACGAAGAGAATGATCGAAGTGTGCAACGATAATTTTTTCCTTTGGGTGATTTCTTATAACAAGATCAAGAAGTACCATACTATCGACCCCACCACTTACCGCAAGAATGATAGTATCAGTGGGAGTGATATATTTCGAAAATGTATCGAGGAATTTTATTTCTGTCATTGCGAGGTACGAAGCAATCTATGCTTCTGAAGTTAAGTATTTCAATTTTTCTTATTTATTTCTCTTATAAAAGTCAAAAATGCGTCATCTGGCGCAACCATATTGAGCATCTCTTTCCCACATTTTCCACATTTCTGACGAATCATATCCCCTTTATTTTTCCGATAATCCACTCAGATAGGCTTCATAAGTCCATGACATGTTGCAAGTCTATCTCCTGGTTTTTCTTCATCTACATGCTTGGAATAGAGACAATACGGACAATGATTGCGCGCACTTCCCTTTGAATGAAGTCCAACTTCTTTCTGACAAAATTCGCACGTGAATGATTCATTTCTCATAATAAAACCCATAAACCTCAGTATAGGGAATTTTATAGAAAAGAAAAGTGCTCTTTTTTTGCAAAAAAAGACTTCTTCTGCTAATATAGATTCATGCCAAATACAAAAAAGATGCCTCTCGAGATCAGCCAGGAAGATGATGAAATTCTCACTATAAAGGATGAATCGCAATTTTATAGTCTTATTGAGGTTGAACGAGAAAAGAATGCTCGCACAAGAAAAAATCTCGCCTATGATGAGCTCTGAAAGGCTCTTCATGCGGCACTGGGTCGACAAGATAGTGAAGGAGCACTTTCGCTCATTACCAAGTGATCTCTCGCACTTGGAAGCTCAGATATTCACTATGATGTCGGAGAAATATCTATTGCTATACGCCTGCGTATCGATGGCGAGCTCGTGACTATTGTGACTCTCGAAAAGAGTGAATACAAGCTTCTCCTCGAACGACTCAAATACAAGAGTGGACTCAAGCTCAATATTACTGAAATTCCTCAAGATGGAAAATATCGAATCAACGATGACGGATCCAATATTGATGTCCGTGTCTCTACTCTTCCTGTCCGATATGGAGAAAATGTTGTCTGTCGAATTCTTGATTCTACAAAATCCATCCCAACAGTCGAAGAGCTTGGATTTATGTGGACATCAAAACGACAGATAGAAAAAAGTCTCAAGAAGAAGAATGGTACTATTCTCGTCACATGACCGACTGGGTCAGGAAAAACGACGACGCTCTACGCACTTATTTCTAAAATTTCAACGAGTAAGGTCAA
>JAVHOR010000124.1:0-7822 GCA_036170175.1 Patescibacteria group bacterium
AATTAAGTACGTATACTGTGGTAGATAATTTAATGATTTAAGCAAATCCTTTCATGCTACTCTTACCTTCTTCTTACAGTATTTTGTTACATTGAATAAAAAATACTTTCTTCTCTCGATTCTCAAAATTTGGAAATAGAAGAAGCATCTATATAATATTTTTACCATTAGAGAACTATGTATACCCTTCTTATCGAAGATAACATTGCACTCGCTCAGACCGTCACTCGCTACCTCGCGAATGAAGAGATTTCTTGTACACTCAGGACCGATGGACAAGAGTGATATATGGAAGCTGTGAATAATAATTATGATGTTATAATTCTCGATATCGAACTTCCTGGAATGGATGGCATAGAAATTTGTCGAAGACTTCGAAAGGAAGGAAAATCTACTCCTATTATCATGCTCACTTCTCGTGGTACTCGAAGTGATATTATTGCAGGACTTGATTATGGTGCAGATGACTATCTCTCGAAACCATGTGACTATCGAGAATTGGTTGCTCGGATCAGAGCTCTTGGACGAAGAAATCATACACAAAAAAGTACTGAAAAGATCGAAGTAGGAAATCTCAGTATCAATGCAGAAAATCATACTGTGTTTTGGAAAGGTGAATCAAGGAATCTTTCAAAACGAGAATATGAACTCCTTCTCTATTTCGCACAAAATACTGGTAAAATCATCACGAAAATAGAACTCGCTGAGAAGGTTTGGTGAATATACGATGCATGGGGAGAAATAAAAGTCGTCGAAGTCTATATTGGATATCTTCGAAAGAAAATTGATCCAACCATCATTGAGACCAGAAAATGAATCGGATATCTCCTCTCTGGAAAATAAAATCTTTTTTTATGGAAAAACATTCGCTTCTGAATACCGAACGACGGCTTGTGACACTCTTTGTTGGATGAGCCTTTATTTTTCTTCTTTTATTTGAAGGATTTTTCATAATTTGAAGACTGATGATGGAAAGCCAATTCCAAAAACAAAATTTTGAGAGTCAGGTCACTCGTGTTCTCAACAGACAAAATTCTCACGAACCTCCCGTCTGAAAATGAAGAAGAACTCCAGTTATTTGAATGAATACAGTGATTGTGGATATTGAAGGAAATCTCATCAAAGATGAAGGAAATCTCAATATTGAAAGTAATGATGACTTTGTAAAAAAAGAAGTATTCAAATCTCTTCCTCTTGAAACTACCACAGAATATGATGATCTTCTCTTACGAAAAGTATCAAGTGGTTCTGGACAAGAACAATTTACAATATTCTTCCGAAGGTCTTGATACCCTCTCGAAGATATTTTTCGTGATATTCTTCGATTTCTTGCTATGGATTTTGCTATTCTGATTCCATTTTATTTCATGGGAAGATATCTCATCCGTGAGACACTCGCTCCTGTGGAAGCAAATATGAATACCATGTCACACTTTGTTCATGATGCTGGACATGAACTCAAAACTCCACTTGCAATTGTTTCTGGTAATCTTCAGATACTCAGGGATTCGAAAAATCCTGAGAAAGGTCTCATCGAAGAAAATATCGCTACGATACTTTCCATGAGTAATTCTCTGGATGGACTTCTCGAGCTTGCGGATATTAAAAAATCAGGAAAGATAGAACATATAGAAGCCTGAAAGACTATCGAAGGAATTATTGAGACACGAAAGAGAGAAATCGAATCAAAGAACCTTAGTGTCATTCTCGATATAGCAAAAAATGCAAAAATTTCAGTAAACCCTCATCACTTTCATATTCTTTTCTCCAATCTTTTACAAAACGCTATCCGCTATAATAAAGATGGTGGAGAAATATATATCTCATGGAAGAATAATCTCCTTTCCATAAGAGATACGGGAATCTGAATGAATGAAGAAGATACCAAAAAAATATTTGACCGATTTTTTCGTGTAGATCGCAGCGGAAAGTATGCAGGAACTGGCATCGGTCTCTCTGTCGTCGATCGTATAGTAAAGCTCTATGGCTGGAAAATATCTGTGAAAAGTATCGTGAATGAAGGAGCCACTTTCACTCTATCTACAAAATAATTTACTTCTTAAATAAAAAACATAATATGTGCATATCTACTTTTTAACCCTTTTCTTATGAAGTACTCTATCTTTGCTATTTCTTCGCTTGTTTTTCTCGCTTCCTGTACATGGTGATGAGCTCCGAGTACAGAATCTCCTACTCCAATAAATACATACCCTAGTGTACCACTCAGTGCTTCTGGCGAGATAGCCACTCCTGTAGCTACACCTGTAGCTACTCAGAAAGGTGAATCCTATAAAGCAACAGGAAATAAGCCAACCTGGTGGTCAGCAGATGTATCTGCTACTGGAACTATACTTAATCGTGGTAGTGAAGATGCAATAAAAACACTGACATTTTCTACAAGTCAAAGTGATAAATGAGCTCTTGTAACAATCAGTGGTGTAAAGGGTGATTTCTTTATCAATCTCGTAAAAGGAACCTGTAGTGATGGTATAAGTGAAGCAAAATATACCTATAAGGCAACTGTTCTTGTCGGATCAGAGACTCTTACCGGATGTGCTTCAAAATAAGAAACCTGAAAGTATTACAGTTTATAAAGAGATAGAGACGAAAAATATTCGTCTCTATTTTTTATATCTTCTCAAGTCTGACTATTGTCTCGATATGATGTGTATGTGGAAACAAATCTACAGGTGCTACATCCGTAATACGATATTTTGTTTTATTTTCGAGCTTCTCATCGCGAGTCTTCCCAACAAGGACTTCGAGATCACGTGTAAGAGTAGCTGGATTGCAAGAAACATAGATAATCTCTCGAGCATCGAAAGAAAGAAGACTCGGAAGTGTCAATGGATGCATCCCATCTCGAGGCGGATCAATGACAATTGTATCTGCCCTTTTTCTTGCATCCTTGAACTCCTGTGCAAATATTTCTACTTTCTTACAGATAAATTCTATATTAGTGACGTTATTTCTCTTCGCATTTTTCTGACCATCTTCACTCGCTGATTCGACCATTTCAATTGAATAAACTCGTTCAAAGTGCTTCGCAAGCAGGATGCCAATAGTCCCAGTTCCTGCATAGAGATCAAGAAGAATACCTCATTTATTTCGAATAAAATCACTTGCTTGGGTATAGAGTTTCTCAGCTCCGAGAGTATTGACTTGAAAAAAACTCTTTGGCTGAATCTCAAATGTAAGTTCGAGAAGTGCCTCTGTAATCGCAGGTTTACCAAAGAGGAGAATAGGATTTCATTGCACAATATCCGCTCGTCCAGTATTTTCGAGAAAGAATACGGATACAATATGAGGAAATTTTTCGGTCAACTGTTGAACCATTCTTGCGAAGAAATCTTGTGTTCCATTAATACCCTTCCCAACCTCCCCTGCTAGGGGAGGTATCCAAAGTCCATTCACTGAAAAAATAAGCATAATCTCTCCAGTTTTATGTGCCTTTCTTATGACAAGGTGACGCCAGAAGCCCTCTGACATTTTCGGGTCATATGTCGGAAATCCTGATGCTTGGGAAAGCGCATCAACCATCTGAAATATTGAGTTGATCTCTTCATCTGCTAAAGCACAATAGGTACAATCAATAATCCGATCAAATTGTCATTGAGCATGAAATCCGAATCGGAAATCATCATGAATTCATTCTCTTTCGCTAATATATTTTCCCCATGAAAACTCGACTTTATTTCGATATCCATAGATCTGTGGTGATGCAATGATCGGATGCCATACTGTATCTATTATGTAATCGCGAAGATGATGAAATGCTTCTCTCACCTGTCATTCCTTGATTTTCAGTTGGTCCTCATATCGTATCGTAAGCCACTTTGCTCCACCATAGAGTTGATGTCATTTCTGGAGAGGAATCTCAAGTGGAGATTTCTTTATGACCTGAAGTTCTTGTCCTTCATAGTGAGACTTTCGTTCCTTGAGAACTCGAACATTCACAATGCTCTGTGGTATACACCCCCCAGTAATAATAATCTTTCGGCCATCAGGCGCAACTCAGAGTCACTTTCATCAAAATATAAGCTTATCGATTGTAATATTTTCAAGTATCTGGTTTTTTGGCATAAAAATAATCTGCGTGTTATAGTAACGCGGATTGTATGGATTTTTTTTCTGAGAGCAAATTATTTCCCATTGAGCAACTCTACATCACCAAGTACTATAGGATTTGTCCCGAAAATAGCATCATAGAGGGCCAACCATCGAGCTCCAATTTCTCGTATATAAGTACGAAGTCCAAGAGACAGACTTACATTCGCTGATCCATATCCAATAGCATCGATATGATTGGTATGAGCGAGAAAGAGTGCTCGCTCGACATGGAATGGTTGAGAAATAATCGTAAATCCTCATGTAAGAGAGAATACTTCTCCTGCGCGCACTACAGAATCAAGTGTTCGAAATCCAGCATAGTCGAGTGTAATCGCTCTATCTGGAATTCATGACTTTACGAGTGATTTTCTCATCGCTTCAGGCTCATTATATGCGGCAGTGCTATTATCTCATGAGACAAGAATATGGTGGATCTTCCCCCGTTCATAGAGCATTTTCGCAGCTTCGATGCGAGTCGAATAGAAAACATTATTGATACCATTCACACTTGGCGTCGTGCCAAGAAGAAGTCCAACTTCTCGTTCTGGGATCATATCCACATCACGATAAAGTGAATCTGATACCATCCATGAGATCAGAAACCATGGAAAAAGAGAAAGAACTCCGAGAAAGATGAAAAAAAGAAGAAATCTCTTCACAAAAATTAAGCTAAAAAGAATATGGAATTATTTCACCTTCACTTTGTGCTCATTTCCTCATTTCATATCCTCCTTTTTCAAGAGTCTTCGGTGAAAGAACAATCCGATTTGGAATACCCCAAAGATCACAATCAGCTGCCTTCTGGCCAAATCCAAATTTTCCACCCATTCGATCATCAAGAATAACTGTCTTTCATTCTTTCTCGAGAGATTTTGCAAGGACAGTTGCTCAGTCAATATTTTCTTCACCCAGCACAATGATATAATAATCAGCAGGGGCGACAGATTCTGGCCAAGCAATTCCACTATCAGTCATGAAATATTCAGCAAGAACACCCATAAGTCGAGAAACCCCAATTCCATAACATCCCATTTCTACTCGATTCACAGTCTTATTATTCTCATCAGAATACGCGAGTCCGAATGGCTTCGAATATTTCTCTCCCAGATGAAAAATATTCCCTACTTCACATGCTTTACGGAATGTGAGCTTTTCGCCAGATACATTTCGAGAAGTAAATCATTCGATTGGCTCATTGAAGTCAAAGAATTCGGTAATATCAAGATCAGCAATATTTACATTTTTCGTCGACTTTGCGAGTGCATTCGCGCCACCGAAATAATTCTTCGCACTCATGAGAGATTCATCACCAAAGTTTTCCATCTTGAGTTTTGAAGCTCGTATTGGTGTAATAAATCCACGAACAGTACCGAGAGAAATCAAGTCATCCTCTGTTGCCTGAGTAAATTCTTCACCATACTTTTTTGCGACAAATTTACGAACCTTGATCTCATTGACATTAAGATCTCATCGAATGACAATAGAGAAAAATCTCCCACTTTTTGTTTTATAAACAACTGTCTTGAGCATCTGCCAAGCTGGAACATTGAAATATCTCGTCATCTTTTCTATAGTGACGATCTCATCGATGGTATCGATATATTCAAGAGACTGTGTTTTCTCATTAACATTTTTTGAATCGGCAATTCCTGAAGCAAGCTCAAGATTATATGAATATCCTGAGCTATCTTGCACAATAGTATCTTCACCAATTTCGATAAATGTCTGAAATTCATGAGAATTCTTATCAGAAATAGCACCACCATCAGCATCAGCAATGACTGTATTAGCACCAATTCCAAGTCGATCAAAAACTCGCATATAGACTCACTTAATATTCTCATAGAAAGCTTCGAAATCCTCTATATTTGCATGGAAAGAATACGCATCCTTCATGATAAATTCCCGACCACGAAGGAGTCCTGATTTTGCTCGTTTCTCATTTCGAAACTTCTTCTGGATATGATAGACGCACGTCGGAAGATCCTTGTAGGACTGGATAAACTCTCGAAAAATGCTGGTTACATTTTCTTCATTCGTCGGTGCAATACGAAACTCGCTCGTTCCCCATCCTGGCACCTTGAAATATTCTGGAATATCCCATCGATTGGTCGTATCCCAGAGCTCACGAGGAGTGAGTATAGTCATAAGCATCTCATGATATCCTGCATTATCCATTTCTTCACGGACAATATTTTCGATATTGCGAAGTACTCTATAGCCTATCGGGAGAAATTCATACGCGCCTGCCATGCATTGGCGAATATATCATCCCTGAAGAAGGATAGAAGTAGACTTATTGTCACTCACTTTTGGAAGGGTCTTGAGTGTCTTGAATGGGAATGTAGAAAGCTTAAGCATATGAAGAAGATTAATAAGTAGAGTATAGAGAAATTATGTATTTTCGAAAGAGAAAAACTTTTTCGCTACCAAAGGAAGGCGAAGGCATCATCCATGTTTTCATTTTCACAGAACTCGCCATCTTCTTAAATCTTCTCTAGATTCAGGATTGATTCCATTTCACACAAGAGAAAGAAGAATTTCTATTTGTTTTTTTGTAATTCAGGAAATATCTCTTGATCGACCTCATACGCGACAAATATCTTCATATAATAGCGCTGATGTATTGCAAAGCTTGTTCATATTTTAATAAATGAGAAATAAAAAAATCCCCCAATAGTATGACTCTCGTGGGGGATTTTTGGATTCGCATCGTAAATTACCTTTCGAGAGTCGAAAGGGGGACGGGAAGCAGGTATGCAAGACGAGCTTGGAAAATCATAAGCTGATGATAGGGATATGTGGATGTTTGTCAAAAAATTATTCTTTTGTTTTGAGTGTCTCATACCACTTCTTTTCTTCTCCTGACCAGCTCTTGTATGGATGAAGTGAGAAGGAATTATTGGTAATTTTCTTGAGTTTTGTTGTCTCTTGTCAGACCCACGAAGGAATCTCGAATTTCTCATCGAGAGCATCAAGTTCAATATCTGCGAGGACAATCCCCTCATTATCAGCAATATATTCATCGAATTCCCATATTTTCCCATCGATATGACGATATTCATAGCGAATCTTCTGAACATCCTTGTGCCCAATCATGATAAAAAGAGCAACGCGGTATGGTACTTCCCACTCATACTCATCACGAATATTTGGCTCATGTCGTTTTGATTTCTTCTGTACTTTGAATGTAAAGGCAGCCGTTTTCTTTCCAGTTCACAATTCTTCAATAAGCCGTACTCTGAGCTTATTTCACTCACCACGATGGATTGTTGCTTGGACATATTTCTTTGCTGGGAGCGAAGCTCTGAGCTTTTCCCAATCTGGATGTGCAGTATTGACGACATATTGTCGTTCGATTTCTTGTGCCATAGTGAATATAAAATATCTGCTATAAGTGTAGCAGATATTCTGGAAAATAACAAAAAGAATGGTGCCCAGGATGGGATTTGAACCCACACGAGATTGCTCTCATGCGTATCTGAAACGCACATGTCTACCATTTCATCACCTGGGCAGGCGTGAAAAAGTATAGAAAAAATGGGGTAAAAAGCAAATTACAGGGAAATCAATACTTTAATGAAGCTTATAGATTCCTTAATAAAAAAAGTATTTGAAGAATACATAATCGAATAAAACTAGGGCCATATATCCGAGTCAGAAGAGTAAGCTCAATTTTCAGGCTATCTCAAAAAAATCCTTTCTCGTGAAT
>JAVHOR010000125.1:0-1689 GCA_036170175.1 Patescibacteria group bacterium
CTTGTAATTCCTGATCTCATCAGTGAGTTTCTTGATATTTGCGAGAGATCGAGCCTTTTTCTGATATTGTTCATTATTTAATCTATTATGATTTCATAATTGTCCGAAAAAGTAAGTATAGAGAGGAGAGATATAGGATTTCTTCTCTCCCGAGAGGAGAGATATTTGGAGAGGATTTGCTCGGGCATCTTCATCATATTCATCTGGAAGTACGAGTGAAGAAGCTCCAGTGATAGCATCAGTGAGGTCTTCGAGACGAGTATATTCACTCATATTTGAGAGCTCCTTCAGAAAACATCCAAAATCACGAATTTCGGGAATTTCATGACCTGAGAGTTGTTCGATCCAGCTCTTCTTATCTTCACGGTGTGCATGATAGATGTCACGAGAGATCTGCCAGAGAGTGAGTCTCGGTATATTCCAGCATGGATGTGAGATGATATCGACGAGAACTTCTTTCTGCTCCTGGTGAGTATTCAGTGATGCAAGATATCTGAATATACTTCGTATAAGAATAACAATTTCATCTTCCCAGATGGATTCTGATTTGCTCATACTGATAGGGATTCCGAGGGAAGTGAGTCACTTTGCGATTGTTTCGAGGGATCTATTTTTCTTCACTATGACAGCGATATCTTCTGGATGGATTCAAGATTGTATTTTTTGCTCAATGTCTCTAATGATAAAGCCTATCTCATGAAGCTCCGTATCAAAAGAATATCTGACTACAACATCTCATTCTCCAGAATTTGATTTGAATTCTTTGGTAGCTCATGGAAATATATTCGATATTTCGGATGATTCTGATTCAATAATTGCTCGAGAAGACTCAATAATGGAAGATGTCGATCGATAATTCGTATCGAGAATGATAAGCTTAGTATCTTCATATCGTTCATGAAAGTCGCGAATATTCTTGATATTGGCTCATTGGAATTTATAGATAGATTGATCGTCATCTCCTACAGCGAATATATTGGGATTATTACTATCGACAGAGAGTATAGCATTTACGAGTCGCATCTGTGCCTCATTGGTATCTTGGAATTCATCGATAAGTATAAATTGGTATTGTTCTGCGAGATTGGCTTGTACATTTGGATCACGTTCGACGAGCTCAATAGCTCGGAGGATCATATCCGAGAAATCTACAAGTCATTCCTCTTCCAGTCGAGACTGATATGCTTCATAAATATCTACTAGAGAGAGTTGTTTTTTGAGTTTTTCTGATTCTTTCCATATTCGTTTTCCAGTATAGTCTTTCGTAGTCCATACATCTTTCCATGCTGTGAGGAATTTTGTACTTGATTCTCCATCATATTCTTCCCAGGCGGTATCGAGTCCAAGCTGGATAGTCCTGAGAAGACTATCATATCCTCATATATTCTCATTTTCGGACAATTGTTGAACTATATTTGCCATTTCTTTAAATATTTCGATCTTTTGAAGTTTTTCTTCTTTCTTCTGACCGAGAGCATCGATTCTCTCAAAGTGTGTTTTGAGAATGGGAGCGAGCATATCGATAGTTCTTTTATTTATCTCAAGAATCATACGAAAAAGAGTTGGCGTAATACCTCATTTCTTGAGATCAGAAATACGCCCAAGAATTTCTTGAATTGTCTCTCCAGCACGCATTCCTGGCTTGTATGGATAAATCAACGGAAGCGGAGAGAGAATCTCATCAAGAAT